>JAACEJ010000617.1 GCA_011682565.1 Actinomycetota bacterium
TCGGTACTACAGGGATTTCTTCCCCCGGCTTGAAGGCTTTCCAGACGTTCGCAAAAGTTTCGGCGTTGTCTCAAAAACCAACCGTCTGTTGGCGCTGCTTCTCCGGTAGCAGTTTGAGCTGAGCCACGGGATAGTCGCCCTGCCAGGATTGCAGAATTTTTGCCTCGCCATTGAGAGGCTGCAAATGGTAGGCCAGTGCATTAGCCTCGGCCTGGCAGTCACGCGTAGGTTTGAGGCCCTTGGCACGAACGCCCTCAAATTCGGCTTTGGCGACCTCTATCTCGGCCCGGAACGCAGGATCGGCATGCAGCCGCGCAACGGCAGCTCGTTCTTTTTTCGTCCTGCGAGGCTCATTTTATTTTCCAATTAATAGGTAGTAGGTGGAAATCTGAAGACTGAAGGTAAAAGGCAAAAGGTCGAAAGATAAGGGTTATTCTTTCGATTTTGCCGTTGAACCAAAATGGTGCTCTATCAAAGTAATCCAGTGCTACCTATGCTATGTAAACTTTAGCAATTATTTAACTTTTTTGATAGCCGGTGGAACCCAACGGCCATCTAATGCCTGCGGTTTTGGTGCATAAAGTCGCATAGTGGTACCAAGTACCCCTTTATCCGGCGAAGGTAGCCAGTTTGACTCTTTATCTTTACCCGGTGATTTAGCCTGTATATAAATATCAAGTGAACCATCTTTGTTAAAGGTTAAGTCGTCACGGTCACCGATTGCAAAGCGGTTGAGTTCATTGGCAACCTGGAAACCTTCTTCGTCATACATCGTTATAGACCAGAATGCATCAACAGGCGGTAATTCATCTTTGGGGAAATGGAGAACATAGTTGTTTGTGCCTACTACCTTGTTGCCATCTGCATCCGCTATATTTAGTGGATAAATTGCATCTTCAGCTGGAATGGCACCAAGACCAATGAGAGTAATAATGGCCCGCTTCATATAATAGTTCCCATATACACCCATGGTATTAGTTGCCATTGTCCAGCCATCAACAGTTGGTGAGACTGTCGGTATCAACTTTTTCATTAATTCAAGACCATCAACACCCGCTCGTTTTAATGCTTTTTGAACTATAGGTGATGCTTTACTAAAATCAAAACTCTCACCAGCAACAATTCCGATACGTTTCATTCTGGCTAAAGTTGAGAAGTCTGTCATATGAGGCGGATGCATTTTCATCAACTCCGCACCATTGCTGAAATATCGCTCTGGTTTCATACCCACAACTTGGTCAAAAGGAGGTGTCTTCATATCTACGGAAGGATCTGCTTTAAACGGTATTTTAACGGTTTTATTACCCCATTGAGATAGCGGAGTAATCTTGAAACCATCTTGCAGTTTATTAACAAATTTATAATCTTTAGGGCCATTTGTTTGGATACGATTAATAATCCAAGCATATGGTGTAGGTGATTCTATCACTTCCACACCTTTAGGAAGTTTGCCTTTGAGGCCTTTAGGAACAAGGGCATAGTTTCCTGCTTTTGTCCCAGTAGTTCGCTTACCCACTCCAGCAAAAACATCAGTCCACATATCATAAATCGGCAATATATAATAACGACCTTTAGTATCCGGAACCGTGATGATCATAGGTTCTTTTGTAATATCCAGCCATGCACTTGAGTATAATGTGTCAAAATTTGGACGAACTACAGTGCGCATATCTGCGGCTGGAAATGTTCTGCTATGATGAAACATATTCATTGGACCGATACCCTCTTTAGCACCATCTGGTAGATTAGTCATAACACGACGCGTTACATCCATTGTAATAATTGGGTGAAGATAAACATACGCTTCCAGTCCTATCTCATAGGCCTCCTGTTCGGTAATTTCAGCATTTTTTTGTGCTGACACCGGTGTAAATGATAGTAGCAGGGTTAGTGCAACAATTGTTATAACACCTTTTATGGTTTTTAATTTCATGATTCAATCTCCTTCTCCCTCGTAAGCCTGTGTTGTGTTCGAAAGAATGAATATGCAAATAAACAGTGTGAATACCATTACCATTAGAACTCTAAACATAATTCTCTCTCCTTTTGGTTTGTTCATGAAATTCATTCTTCACCTATCGATCTTAAAATCGCCAGGAAAGTCCGAAAATAGGGCCGTCCTGAGAAACGTCATACAAAAAATCATCCGTTTCATAGTCGACATCCAGGTAGCGATAGCCCACCGTTATTGAGAATCTTTTTGTCCATTGGTAGCCAAGGTTGATATTGGCATCCCACATGAAATCAGACCCCACCCCGAATCCGCCGAGCACGAATGCGCCGCTGACAAAAAACTTTGATTTTCCAATCGATGTTAACCCTTTAAGACCGATAAGCGGATCAACCCAGTCCTCGCTGTTCGATATGCTTTGTTCCGGAAAAATTCCTGGAAAAGTGGCTCCCTTTAACGTTAATTCCGAATCAACGGACCAATACCGAAAACCTGCGATGGCATCCAAGAAAGTGCGGTTTTGTTGAACCAGACGGTATAGACCGGCAACCGACAGCATCCAGGTTTTTGTTCGTAAAGTCATCGAAGAATAAAAAATCCCTAATGGTGTCGGGTCTTCCATTTCGATATCGGTATACGCAACGTCCAAAACCAAACCAAAGCGTCCTTTACGGGCTTCACCAACAAGAAACAGCGCGCCATTTATATTCCCAAGAATATCATCATAAAAATCAACATCAATGTCGGCCGGTGGAAGGCCCGGCAGCGTGGCCACCGTACCCTTTTGACCAGCCAGCCAGGCATAGGGGGCCAGTTGGAATTTCCATTTATCGCCTCTGGTCGAATCCGCATAGGCAGGAATAGAGAGTATCTGGAGGGAAATTAACATACAAAGTAAAAATGTTGAAAATCTATATGGATTATGTGTCATATTCACCTCCTTACCAGGTTATTCGAAGCGGAATTTATTGTCTGAATTCATTTAATTTCTGAATAATTTCTTCTTCTAGCTCTTGAACAATGGTCAAATACTCTGCACGGCGTATCGGCGCTATCTCTTCCTCAGACTGATTCCAATGATCCAGAGCTTTGACACACTTTCGGTAATCTTCACACATGGTCTGAAAGCTCTC
>JAACEJ010000080.1 GCA_011682565.1 Actinomycetota bacterium
CGAATTTCCACCGAGATATTTTTCAAATTGAACCGGCCATACGCGATAAAGTTCGAAATGCAGCATACTGGAAAATTTTTTTCTTTGCAAGCTTTTTATATATTCCGGCGAAGTATTATCAATCTTTTCAAGGTTTAAAACACACGCAACCTTGCCGATGATTTTCCCGGCTTTGACTCTTTGTCCTTCATTTACAAAAAAGTCGTCAATTTCGGCATATTTGCAAAACAAGCCGGATTCGTTTTGCAAAACGATATAATAGGTTTCGTTCCAATAGGGCAACGTAAGCGGAGAGGTGAATACGCCCGTTTCTACAACGCGACCATTTTCTATAGCGAGTACGTCGCTATTTAGCGGTGCGTAAATATCGATGCCGCAATGATGCCTGTCCTTTCTCTCTTCCCAGAATGATCCGGCGGCACCGCTATCCGGCAGTTTTTTGCTGTAGCTGTTTGGAACCGGCCAAATGTGCATTTTGTCTCAGCGCCTCGAGTACTTTCATGTTAGCAACCGCATCTTCAAGCGGCGTCGGCACTTTTGTGTCGTTCAAAATTGCCTGGGCAAATAAATCGCCCTGGATTGTATATTGATTGCAAACATCGAAAATGATCTCTTTTTTATCCGAGTCCGTCTGCAGCCAGATTCTGGTTGGCTTGTCGATTGGTGCATTAAAAGGAATTTCAATTTCGATCTGCCCGGTTGTGCCGAATATGTTTACGCGTTGATAGGAAACGAGCTGCGTTGAACACGTAAAAGTCGATGTGCCCTCCTCGCCAAAATCCATAATTCCTAAAGTCAGGCGGTCGGTCTTAAAATTGGGATCATAGTCCATAATGCCGAACACTCTTACCGGTTCACGATCAAAAAGAAATCGGGACAGCGAAATGCTGTAACAGCCGATGTCCATCAGCCCGCCGCCGCCAATATCGGCCTGGTTACAAATGCTGTTGGGGTCATCCTCGAAAAAAGAGAAAAACGAATGTATCGTCCTCAGCTTGCCAATTTTTCCTTCTCGCACAAGTTTTTTAGCTTCCTGCCATTGGGGGTGATGACGATACATAAAAGCTTCCATCACCTTCAAACGGGGATGATTTTTTGAAGCGTCCACAAGTTTTTGGCCTTCGGCGGCTGTTAGTGCTATTGGCTTTTCGCACAGGACATGCTTTCCCGCTTCCAGTGCTTTGACGGACCAGGGCACGTGAAGATGATTGGGCAATGGATTGTAAATTGCGTCGATCTCCGGATCGGCCAAAAGCTCTTCGTAAGAGCCATAAGCTTTTGGAATGCCCAGTTCTTTGGCAGCCTTTTCCGCCTTTTCAATCGAGCGGGAAGAAATTGTCGTGACCTGGCCAAATTTTCCACGCTGCATTGCAGGAATCACTTGCTCTCTGCCGATTGTTGCTGTGCTCAACATACCCCAGCGAATTTTCATTTTCATATTTTATTTCCTTGAAACCGAAAACGGCGCTGCCTCGGGCGTGCCGGCCCATGATTTATTTGGAGACGGCCCCATCTTAAAAATGATCTCGCCGCCATTGGCGATGGTATCATGTGCAATCCAGGTCTGATCAAAAGTTTTGCCATTGACGATGGCGGACTGGATATAGACATTGTCAGCGGAATTGTTTTTTGCCACAATTTTAAACGTCTTGCCGCTCGGCAGGTGCAGCGTTGCCTTTGTGAACAGCGGGCTGCCGATGACGTACATGGGCTCTCCCGGGCACACGGGATAGAATCCCAGCGCGTTGAACAAGTACCAAGCAGACATCTGGCCGTTATCCTCGTCGCCGCACAGGCCGTCCGGGCCGGGGCCGTAAAGCGTGCTGACGGCGTGGCGCACCCATTTCTGCGTCTTCCACGGCTGACCGGCATAGTCCCACAAATATAACGCGTGGTGCACCGGCTGGTTGCCGTGAGCATACTGCCCCATCTTGCAGGCGACCATTTCGGTCATTTCGTGAATTTCAAAGCCGTAATGGCCAACACCGAATTTCGGCGGCACAGTGACCAGACTGTCCAGTTTGGCGCAAAAAGCCTGGCGGCCGCCCATCAGGTCGATCAGCCCCTGTACGTCGTGCAGCACCGACCAGGTGTAATGCCAGGCGCTGCCCTCGGTGAACGGGTTGCCCCAACGAATGGCGGAAAAATTCGGCTCCCACGAACCGTCTGCGCGGCGGCCCCACATAAAACCTGCATCCGCATCCCAGACGTTTTTATAGTTCATCATTTGTTTTGCAAAAAACTGCGCATCCTTTTTCTTTCCAAGCGCTTTCGCCATTTTTTCAATGCAAAAATCATCGTAAGCAAACTCGAGCGTGCGCGCCGTGGCCTCGCCGTATTTGTCGCTGGGCACGTAGCCGAGTTTGATATAGTCCTCGATGCCGACGCGGCCGTACGCGCCGGAATTGCTTTTTTGCGTGCCGTCTTTCACCATAGCAGCGTAGGCGGCCTGGACGTCAAAATCACGGATGCCCTTGAAATAGGCGTCGGCAATGAGCGACTCGACGTGGGTGCCGATCATGCAATTTCGGTAGCCGGGGCTGCTCCACTTGGGAAACCAGCCGCCCTCCTTGTAGGCATTGATCCAGCCGCGCAATATTTCCGCATCACGTTCCGGAAAGAGGATGGTAAAAAAAGGATAGACCGCGCGAAAGGTATCCCAAAAACCATTATCGGCAACCATTTCGCCGGGATGCACTTTACCGTCGTAGGGACTGTAATGTATTTTGTCGCCGTTAGCGTTAAATTCGTAAAACATGCGCGGAAAAAGCAGAGCGCGATAAAAGGCGGTGTAAAAAGTGATTTTCTGCGCTTCCGTCGCGCCGTCGATTTCAATTTTGGATAGATTTCTTTCCCATGTATTTTTACCGACAGTCACCGTCTCGTCGAACGTGTTGTCGCCTATTTCTTTTTGTAAATTCAATCGCGCCTGATCGAGGCTGATAAATGATGTGCCGACTTTGTAATGCACCTGCGCACCCGATTTGAATCTTAAAAAGGCGCCCACATGTTCGCCTTTGAGCGAACGCACCTGCCGGTGAATCTCCTTTTCATTCCATGTTCCGTATGCCGCAAAAGGCGAATCAAAAACAACGATAAAATAGCAGGCGAAATTGGCCGGTACGCCGCCGTGGTTGGAGCGGCTGACACCGGTGACCATTTTTGTTTCCGGGAAAACCTGCACGTCCGATCCTTTTTTGTGGGCGTCGACGACCAGCCAGGCGTCGCCGCTGTCCGGGTAGGAAATGCGAAATTGTGCGCAGCGCGCCGTCGGCGCCACTTCCGCTTCGACGCCATAATCGAGCAAGTCGACCGAATAGTAATAGGGCCGGGAAATTTCGTTGCCGTGGGAAAACCGTGAAGCGCGCTCTGCATACGACGTTTTGAGTTCGCCTGTCATCGGCATAAATGAAAAATCACCGTAATCGCCAATCCATGGACTGGGCTGATGCGTCGCTTTGATGCCGTTGATTTTATCCTTCTTGTACTGGTAAATCCAGCCGTCGCCAAGCTTGCCGGTGGAGGGCGTCCAGGCGGTCATACCGAACGGCATGGCGGCCGTCGGGTAAGTATTGCCGTTGCTGAATTTATGCTCTGAATCCGTGCCGACAAGTGGGTTGACATAGTCGACAACGTTTGTTTTTCGGGTTGTTGAGCAAGAGAATAATAAAATGATTGCTAAAAGGACAAGATGTTTTTTTTGCATAGACATGATCCGAGTTCTCCATAACGTCGTTTAAAAAATATCGGGAAATCCGGGCGACCAATACTTGAACTATTTGGGTCGCGATTTTTCCGTTGTATCTATTTCTTCTTTTCCCGTGGAACGTACAATCGCTCCGCCTCTTCAGCCGTCATATCAACCTGGGGCGGAGCATCCCGATGAGATGCTTTCATTATTTTACTCATTTGTTGCACAATTTCAGGATTCTCTTGCGCAATATTATGTTTCTCTCCCAAATCGTTGGAAAGATCGTACAACTCTATTTTAGCATCCGGTGAATTTTTCACTGCTTTCCATTTACCCATTCTTACAGCTTGTAAAAGAGTGCCGGGCTGAAGGCCGTAAGGAGGTACGTGATCATATTTTCCTGCCTCCCAATATCGGCCACACCGGCTTGTACTCGGTGCCGTAATCGTGAAAGCACCAGATGCACGATCCTCCAAGATAGGAACGCGACTCGATGAAATCAAGGTCATTTTTAATAAGATGCGGATCGTCGTATTTTTTCAGATTATAATTCAGCCCAAGGACATCCGGCATAAAAGCCGTACCCAAAGCAATGGCTTTTTTGATGTGATTTTCCGCATAACTTGTGGGACGCGAACGATTTGCGAAAAATCTGCAACCGGAACGTCTCCATCAAATAACCGGCAGCGAACGCGGCCGGTTGTTTTTCAAACTCGTAACAAAAACACCAATCCCCAAAATCAAACCCAGACAAAACAACTCCCAGTGAAAATAAACGGGAACGCCATGCTGCATCACTAATTTTGCATTCATAAGGAAAGAGCAGATGATGATTAAGCCTGCTAAAACTTCCAGTGCCCAGTGCCAGACAGACGGCACAATCGGCTTCCCCCGGCTTGCGCGCACCCAAATAACGACGCCCCCTCCGATAAGAGCCACTGAAACAATTACCGGGGCCAGCACAGGCCCGACCCAGGGCAAAGGGATGAGAAAAAGAATATCCCAATCCATCATACCTGCCGGCCAGTTCAAAATGATCTTGAGAAATACATAGTAAAAAATATCCCAAATACCAAAAACCATTACAAAACCGGCAAAGCGACTGAGGAATGATTTGGCGGAAAACCAGCCGACGGTAGCCAACATAATTAATGTTGCTGCTTCGCGGCCTGTTTCGACCAAATAAATTTTAAGCGGCATGATTTTCAACGGAAAAGAAAAACCGTCGGGATAATAAAGTTGCCGCAAATATACAACAATAGCCGCTTCCATAAAGGCCATGGCAATTGAAAAAACAATAATGAAAAGCAGTTTGGCCGCGGGAAATTTTAATTTACTTTCCATCTCCTTCTCTCCAAAAATTTTGCTCTATAACCAAAACATTTTATTGACAATTAAAAGGATAATGCTCATATTATTTTTCAACAAAAATCTGTGTCATTGTCTTTCATTTAATCGCTATAAATAATTTAATTTGGAGGAAGCATCATGGAAAACACAATAAACAATGGCCAAAACAGACGCGATTTCCTTAAAACGAGTACTTTGGCCGGTTTGACTGCATCGCTTGCCCTGGCCGGGTGTTCGACAAAGAAACATCAGGGAGAGGCGAGAACCAATTTCAAAGTTGCTCCCATCGATCCGGTGCGGATAGGCTTTGTCGGCGTCGGCGGCATGGGTTCCAATCATGTGACAAATTTCATGAAGATTAAAGGCGTAGAAATCAAAGCGGTGTGCGACATTATGCCGGAAAAAGTCGAGCGCATTCAAAAATGGTGTACCGATGCCGGCAGACCCAAGCCGGATGGCTATTCAAAAGGTGACTATGATTTCAAGCGTATGTGCCAACGCGACGATCTTGATCTGGTCTTTACTGCAACGCCATGGCGCTGGCATGTTCCGGTCTGTCTCGAAGCTATGAATACAGGTAAACATGCAGCGACAGAGGTTCCTGCAGCGTATACCATCGATGGTACCTGGGCGCTTGTTGAAACGGCGGAAAAAACAAACCGCCATTGTGTGATGATGGAGAACTGCACCTATGATCGAATCGAGTTGATGGTTTTGAATATGGTGCGCAAAGGTCTTTTAGGAGAGATTTTGCACGCTGAGGCGGGTTATCTTCACGACCTGCGGGCGCTGAAATTCAGCAAATCAGGTGAAGGACTATGGCGCATCGCCCACTCGATTAAACGGAACGGCAATCTTTATCCCACCCATGGTCTGGGCCCCGTCGCACAATGTATGAACATCAATCGCGGCGACCAGTTCGATTACCTGGTTTCGATGAGCAGCAATTCACGGGGATTGAATCTTTGGGCCGCGGAACACATTGGCCCCAATTCGCCGGAAGCAAAACAAAAGTACGCCCTTGGTGATGTAAACACAAGCCTGATTCGTACCAAAAAGGGAAGAACCATCATCCTTATCCACAACTGCGATTCACCGCGCCCGTACTCCCGCATCGACCTTGTTCAGGGGACAAAAGGTATTGCGCGCAAATGGCCGGACAGAATACATATAGAAGGGAAAAGCCCGGAACACCAGTGGGAAGAGTTTGACAAATATGCAGAAGAATACGAGCATCCGCTTTGGAAAGCCCTCAGCAAACAAGGCGAGGGACACGGCCATGGCGGCATGGATTTTATTGAGGACTATCGTTTAATACAGTCCCTGCGCACCGGCACACCAATGGACATGGATGTTTATGATGCAGCCGCATGGAGCGTTGTAACGGAACTGAGTGAACGCTCGGTCGCCAACAAAAGCCGGCCCGTGGACTTTCCTGATTTTACCAGAGGAAAATGGGAAACCAATCCGCCGCTGGGTATTGCCAGATTAACGTGAAATTGTCTTGCATTGACTCCAATAAAATGAAACTTTAATATATGATGGTTTTTGCCAAACTATAGAAAAAATATTTAATGATCGGATTTTAGGACAATAGTCAAAAATATGTTCTTTATGAATTGGAGAAAAATTTAGTAGCTTATTCAAGGCTGCAAAACACGAATTTTATCAGGACTATTTTTATTTTTAAGAGTATTCTTCCTGCTTATATAAGATATTGATTTAATGCTACTAACCGGCCGTACTTTCCTTTTCTGTGCAATGTTTCCGGCCCTATTTTTAAAAACATCGAATAATTTGAGGAGAGATATTTTCTGGAACGGTAGTTGCTAAAGCATGGGTAGAACAGCAAACATTAACCATACACAACCCCGCGACCAGAAGGAAATCCAGAGTTCACTTTAGCATTGCAGTTTCAATCTACTCCCCCAGGCTCGACACCACTGAACTTTCAACTGTGAACTCTGGATTTTCCTTCACCCTTTTTTGAAACTACTTAGATTCATTCCCTCATAACGTGAGCGTCAGCCGCTGAACCGCATCGGACTAACGTTGAAAAACAAAAATGAACTTTAAATATGCTACGAAACAAGTTAAGAAGCCACGGCGATTCAGTCGGCTGCACGCGAAGTCAGGCAACTGCTTGCTGACGAACATGCTGCTCTTTTTGGTTGACGATGCGTTCAAGTCCTCGAACCATTTCGATTAACTCAGAGAGTTTAACGTCATTGAGTTCAAGAACGCGAGTTACTGTCGCAACATTTCGATAGTCGAGATATCCTTCCAGCACACGCTCTAAACTAGTATTGCGGATGTGAGCGTAGATAAGCTTGGGTAGGTCTGACCATCCTGCATTAGCTCAGACCAAATCGTCTTTTTCGTTTTGCCACGAAAATGCTGAAGCCATTTCTTGCCATATTGCATTTTTAGATAGGTTGCGAGCCCTTTCTTGTCGTCTTCCATCTGCTTAATTAGATCCGCTAACTCCTGCAAAAGAGATTTTCTCACCCAACCATGGTGGCTTTCCGTCATGCCCTTATAGTTTAGATAATAAGTATACAGGTCATAGTCGGTGTTGCAACGCGGACACCACATCTCCCACCGTTCTTCAAAGCGCCCCCAGTCGTCTGAGCGATGTATGACCAAGTATTCGCCTTTGCCGCATGGGCACGGATGAGGTTCAGGTTTGCTTTCTTCCCACGACATGTTCTAGTTTACTCTATGTTTTGAAATCATAACGCTATTCGTCAAAATTTCTTTTTAGGACTTGAACAATAGAATTCATTGTCGTACTTATTTTCTCATTTTCTTGAAGGCTTCCAGAAGCATCACTTAGAATTCTTTGTCTAAGTTGACTGACAGGAAGCTCACTACCAGTGACATGTAAAGTGCCAGAAATCTCCGTCGTTCTGTTTTCAAAATCTGCATGATGCCATAAAATGCCTGAGGGATATACTTCATTGTTAGCGGTATCGATAAAAGCGATAAAGGGGTGAATATCGGTTACAAATTTTCCTGGGATACGTTTTCCACCATCCTTTTTGTAATCAACTCTATTTGCCGAGATTAAAATATAGTCTCTGCCGTCAATAGCACTACCCGAAATTGCCACGTCAAAACTATATGACTTATCCACGATTGCTTGAGGTATAGGGAGGTCTTTTGGAAGGCTATCGAATCTGTAGGTTTTGAACTCTATATTCTCAATATCGTGGGATAACTTCTTTACCGCTTCAATATTAATGTCCAGCAAGGAAATCTTGTCACGTTTTTCCATAAAGATATATCTCCGATGAAATGCCTAACATAATATTAAAACTAAAGAGGCAGCACCCAAATATTTCTGTACTGCACCGGATTGTGATGATCCTGAAGCATCAGACCACCCGCTTTGGATTCGTCCTTATTAATCGCTCCGCTGGTTAACCTGGGAATTTCAGTTTGATCATGGATAAGAATACCGTTATGCTCAATAGTAATTATGGCATTTTTAATTTTCTTTCCAGTGTTATCAAACTTGGCCGCATGGAAAGTAATGTCATAGGTCTGCCATTGCAGCGGCGGCAGGCAGGCATTTACTTTGGGAGCAGCAACTTTGTAGATACCGCCGCATTCGTTGTCCTTGCCTTCCAGGCCAAAACTGTCCAGCACCTGGACTTCGTATCGGCCCTGCACATAGACACCGCTGTTGCCGCGTTTTTGTCCCCTGGCTTTCGGCATAAACGGTGTGCGAAACTCGACGTGAATTTTACAGTCGCCAAACTTTTCTTTGGAAATGATACTGCCTTTGGTCACTTGCATTGCGCCGCCTTGCACCAGTTTCCATTTTGCTTTGCCGCCTTTTACACCCTTCCAATGATTCAAATTTTTTCCATCAAATAAAACAATGGCTCCTTGCGGCGCTTTTGCGCCAAGCGTTGGGGATTTCTTTTCGATTTTGTTCATGGTGATATTGCCGCTGGCTTCACTGCCGGAAAAATGACCGGTAAATTTGGAATCGGCAATTTCACCTTTTACATCATACGTGCCGCCCAAATCATAACTGACATCGATGCTTCCGTCAAAGACAACTTTCTTACCCTCCTTGTGGCCTACCAGTGAACCGCCGGGCGCATCTTTGTCGTTATAGCCGACACGGAACACGGCACGGTAACTGCCGTTGCCCTCTGCAATAACCTGCGCAAAAATCGACCCCACGTCGTAAGCATCGGTTTTATATTCTCCCTCATAGTTGCCCATGAAAGCGTCACCTGCATAAAGGGCGCTTACAGCAAGCAGAAAAAACATCGTTGTTAATTTGCAAAGACGTGACATGGAAAATCTCCTTCTTTGTTTGGTTTGATGTTGTTTATCGTGGTTCTTGCCATTTTGATAATGTGTCAAACACTTTGTCTTCAACTTGAGCGCGCGCATCAAATCTATCCCATCCCTTCATTAAGAGTTCGTCGTACGGCGTCTCCGCATGTCGGATATGAGCAATGACAGCCAGACGTATTGCATTTTCTGAAAATTCTTTTGCCGATGCAGTGCGGCCAATCCTGCCGCTGTATTTTCGGCAGGCATGTTCCGCTATGACTTTTTCCCTGCCCTGCGGACAGGATGGAAATAATTCACGAATGCCGGCCGCGAATTTTTTTACATATTCACGATCCAGTTCGGCCCTTCTTTCCGCCT
>JAACEJ010000618.1 GCA_011682565.1 Actinomycetota bacterium
ATGATTTTCAAATGTCGGTTTTTCTCCGGCCATTTTCATAAACACATCCAGCGGAACGACTTTGAATTCCGGGCCAAGTTGATCCAAAATGGATTTCACCCGCGAAATGTCACTCCATTGTCTGACATGCATCAGCAAAAAATAAGGACGATCTTTATTGATTTGCGCCAATTCCTGCAAATCGGTCACTGCATCGGCTTCGGGTCTGCCGGGTGAAAGATAGTAATCAAAAGAAATGAACGGTCGCTTATCTTTGCAATAAAAAGTAAAAGCCGGCGCATAGCCGTTGGCAAAGCCGATCGCATCGGGCATGTGTTCGTAATACGCGTCGACCACTCTTTGCGTCAATTCCGTATTTCCCTCGACAGTTGCCCCTTCGGAATAGTCCATAATTTCAAAGACATTCAGGTCCAGTTTTTTCATCAAATCATACGCCATGTCGATAATTTTCGGCAGGTATTTTGGCGGAATGGCTTTGGGATACATATAGCCGGGGCCGGAAAGCGAGCCAATGAAAAAATCGTTGGGCGTTGCCTGCGAATAGAAAAATTCCATCATCGCCGGCGCCAGCCAGGACCAGTTCATGGTAACTTCCCAGGCATAGGGAATTTCGCCGCGCCCGGGACGAGTCCAGGCGCCCAATCCGAGACAGTCCGTTTGGATACAGGCCACGTAGACTTTATTCTTTGGCTTGTAAGTTTTTCCCGGCACGACATGGTGATTATTTTTGAATTGGAATCCCGGCGACGCCGGTACTTGGCTACTGAAACTCATATTCGGCAGAGTATGCAGTCCTTCAACTCGTAGTCCATAACTGGACGTCAACGTCACGTGATCGCGCTCCTTGTCTTTTTTATAAGAATGCCAGCCAAAGACAAGGGAAAAAGGCTTCATTTCCGAAAGCAGCTTGTTTGCCAGTTTATATTCCAGCGTGTCTGACGGCTTTGTCGACAGATCGTTAAAAAAGGCTTTTTTGTAAATTCCCCAGTCGGCGACGCCCGGTTTCATAATCGCGCCGGATTCACCGCCCATCCAGACAATATAGTCCTTGCTGCACTCTTTCCAATACTTGTCGTAAGCCCGGGAATAAATTTCATAGTCGGACATTCCGGTAAATTTGCCGCGGAAATCAGCGACCGGTTTCAGGCCGTATTTTCTCGCCAGAGGGATCAAATCTTCATCCACAACAACAGCTTGCCGTAACCCGGCCACGGTAAACGCAACGATCAGTGAAGTGCGGACATTTTTATCCCAAACCACATAACCTTTTACATTGTCTTTAAAAGTGCGCAGCGCCTGGTCGGCGGATTTGAGTTCCTTAAAGGTAAAAGAGTGTTTGTCTTTTAAAAAGTCATACACTTCCGGTGTAAAGCGAAAGTCCCATGTTTTCGGGTAGATGAAATAAAAATTGGGGCCGGTAAGATTGGCCAGTCCCTGCAAGCTGATGAGAAACGCCTGTGTGGGCAGTTTTTGATCGATGCGCCAGTTATCCTCAAGACGCATGAAATAAGCATCCCGCATACCCTCGCGTTTAAATACGTATTTTATTCCGGTCGTATTTTTTCGTGTTGAACGCCGGATGTTGTAAATCAACAAAAATTTATCTGCGGAAAGATGAAAGGTGTGAACAGTTCGCACCGGCGTCTCTCCCTGGGAGCCGCGCACGTTGAATGTTTCCTCCAATGTCAAAACACTGTCACGACGATTCCAGGCTGCCTTTACACGGCGAAACTCGCCTACCGGCATGGACAGTCCCATAAAAGAATTGCTCGGGAAAACCCTGTTTTTTATGGCAACATCGACGGTTTGATTTATTTTCACCCGCAGCGTATCGCTAAAGCTGCGTCGGCCGCCCCATTTTTGCACAATCATTACCTGATCTCCCTGTCCGGAAAGCTGCAAGGCCAGGGTTCCATACAAATCGATTTCCGTACTCTTGTCCGCTATAAACTCCCATTTGCCGAACAAATCATTCATCTCCCGGGCAAAGAGAGGCGTTAAAAATCCCGCCAGTAAAAATATTGTAAATATCCATTTCACAGTTCGATTGTTCACAATCATCTCCTTTTTCTATTTTATAAAGCGCCTTAATTTCTACTATTTTAAGAACATTCACACATACTTGTATGACTGACCGCAAAGCTTCTTTACCCGCTCTCTGCATAAAAAAAGCAGACATTGTGGGTTTATCCATACGAGCAACTGAGCAATGCCATGCTCATTTATGCCCTTATTGAGGCCTAAAATGTAACAAATAATTGTCATTACAAAGAGTGAGGATCAAACGACGGTTTATCCCAAATTATCGGGAAAGCAATCTCATAATTACCTGTTAAGCATGAGATTGCTTCGCTCCACTCCGTTTCGCTCGCAATGACATGACCCAAAAAGTCATGTTAAACTAAACCGTAACAAGTCATCGCTGTTAGTTTTTTAATGCCGGAAATTAAATTGCTTTTTTCAATTCCACGGTCATTTCAGTCCATGCCGAATCGGGAACCTGAATTCCTTTCAAAACAACCGGAGCATAGCCGTCTTTTCGGATGATGACGCGATAAGCGCCCGGTTCCAGTCTGCGAAAGCACGTGCCAAACAAAGGTTCCGACATGCGGTGCCTCACATCTTCGCTGTCGATGTCCGGGAAAAAAACGTGCGCTTTTAGAGGTTTGTGGGACACAGCATCACGTACATGAATTTTTAAGCCGGGGCCATCCAATTGGTTGAGCATGAAAAATGCGCCCGGCAAATTATCCCGAATAATAATTTGAAGTTTATCCGCAGGAAAAATATGCCGATTTTTGCCGGTTTCGACGATAAAATCAAAATCGCCGGTAACACCGTAAAGCCACGGATATGTTTGCCCCACGGTGCCGGCGCCATAAAACGGAACATAGGTGCTGTCGCCGGACAATGTTTTAATTTTGGCAGCAAGTCTGTGGGCTATTTTTGTAAGCAGCGCATCATCCGGCGCTTTTCTGCCGCGCCATAGCCAGGGATAGTAGACCACTTCTCCCTGGCTGTGGTAGGTAATGGATAAAACGAATTTTTGATCCAGGGCCAGATCACGAACCGCCCG
>JAACEJ010000619.1 GCA_011682565.1 Actinomycetota bacterium
TCGTAGGTTTTTTCGAAATTTCCCGGCTCCCACACTTGATTGTAGATATTGAACCGCACCGGCTCATCGACCAAAACCGTTTTAGGGGAAACCAGGCCCTTATCCAGGGCAGCAAAATATGTAAACAACTTGAAAGAAGAACCGGCCTGGCGGTTGTTACTCATCGCGCGGTTAAATGGCGCTCGCTTGTAGTCACGTCCGCCAATCAACGCTTTGACTGCGCCTGTCCTCGGATCCAAAGCCACCAGCGCGGCCTGGGGATAATTGAGCTTTTCCTGCCAACTCGCATCTTCGTAAGAAGCAAGTCCCAAAATCCCATCCAGTTTTGCCAAACCGCCGGAAACAGCCTGACTCGCTTCATATTGAAAACGCGTATTCAATGAAGTATAAATTTTAAAACCGCCATAGTTCACTGCGTTTTGTCCGTATTCATTGCCCATGGATTTCAGGATTGTATCGATAAAATATTCGGCATGCCCCTGCAGTACATTCAACCGTTGCAATGTTAAATCCGCTGCCAGGGCCTGCTGCCGCTGTTCTTCGGAAATAAAGCCTTCATCCTGCATCCGCTTCAAAACAACGCTCATTCGCCGCCTGGCACGTTCTTCGTGAACATAAGGATTATATCTGGCAGGAAGATTGGAAATACCTGCAAGCATCGCCGCTTCAGCCAGGGTCAGTTCATCTGCGTGTTTGCCAAAATATGTTTGCGATGCCAACTCGACGCCATAAACGCCGGAGCCAAATGGAATCTGGTTAACATAAGCATTGAGAATATCATCCTTGGAAAACTGCTGTTCGATTTGCAGCGCGATAAAAACTTCTTTAATTTTACGCCACCACGTCCTGTCAAAGCTGAAAAACAAATTCTTTGCCAGTTGCTGCGTAATCGTGCTTCCCCCCTCTCGAATTCTGCCGGCCTTTAAATTTTTAATCATGGCACGTAACAAACCGCGTTTGCTCAATCCGTGATGAGAATAAAAACCGGCATCTTCCACAGCTAAAACCGCATGGAGGTAGTCCGGCGAAATCTGCGATAACGGCACGACCTGCCGATCAGCCAAAACTTTAACAACCCTGCCATCATCGGCATAAATTCTGGTTGGATTGCTCAGTGCAATTTTATTCAAATCACCCGGAATTTGCGGCAGTTGAAAAGCAGCAAGCAAACTCAAAAGAATGAGCAAGCCGGCGAAAGCAAGTAACATCCGTGTCAGCCATTTTCCAAATCTACTCATTACTCACCTCCCCGGGAACGGGCAGCGCAAGTTTTGGGCTGTAACCACTGCGGTTAATCGCAGCAATTAAATATCCGGCAGCAATTTCGGAAGCCGTCAATCTGTGAATCGTCAACGTTTCGCCCATTTGCACTTCAAAAGCCAACTCAACCGACCCTTCGCTTGAATGAGCCGAGATGCCAACCCGTCTCAGCGAGTCCATCCATTGTATTAATTTATAAGGATCGTTAATAATTTGCAGACGGTGAAATCTGGATAACTGATCAAAAGCAGTAAAAAAGGTGCCTGCAGGAACAATTCTTTCTTTAAACTCCGGGTCTTGCTCTAATTTTGACGCGGCCAAATGCTCACTTGGTTTTGCGGATGAAAGACTGAGAAAAGATTCCGTAATCGGCTGACCATAGCCGTTTAAGAAAAAAATGCCGATTTGATTTTCATTCAGAGTCATGCGAACACGTGTCCACTGATCGCCGCGTTCAAGATCGTACAGCACCAGAGGATCAATGATCTTTTGGGCCTGTTTTTCATTCAACTTGTAAAATTGTAAAAACCGATCTTTTGACAATGAAATACTGTTTTTTATGGAAAGGACGGCACGTATATCTTCGAGCGAATTTAATTGGCCGGAATAAAGAGAATCCTGGGGCAGTTCGGTCTGCACTGCGGACATTTCTTTCAGTCCTTCCTGGTCTTTACTTTCCTCGACCCACAATCTGCCAATCCTGGGGCGCAAAGGATTTGTAAGTAAAAGATACTTTCCCATCACCACTTCAAAAATATCAAAAAATCCTTCCAGTGCCAGGAGAATAATCAGGACAATCCAAAAGATAAATAATCGTTTTGAGAAAAAAACACTGTTTCTAAAAGATGCCATAAATTGCTTTCTAAAACTTGAACGGAATGGGTGTGAAACATGTTATGAAAATAAGCAAAATAAAATATCCTATCAAGCGTCGTTTTCGATCGAGAGGTGTATAATCATCGATCGGCGCGGGGTGCCGCCTGCCGAAAAACAGCAGCAGAACGAAAAGCAAACCCCAGCCGGGATAAATAATTGTCAGCACACCAAGGGCGACAAGAAAAATATAACTAACTCTTTGCGAATTTTTTCCGAAAATGCTGTAAACAACATGCCCTCCGTCCAATTGGCCGATGGGCAGCAAATTTAATGCAGTGACAAACAATCCAACCCATCCGGCATAGGAAAGCGGATGCAGGACAAGGGTGACATCGTCAGCGAGACGACCAACGGCCAGGAATGAAATGCCCTTAAAAAGCAGCGAGTCACCCAATTCGAGCATTCCGCCATAAGAAGACTGGATAGGAACCACATGCGACATTCTCATTCCAAAATAAATGGCGGGTATTGACAAGAAAAAACTGGCCAAAGGTCCGGCAGCCGCAATATCAAAGAGCGCGCGCTTGTTGGGAATGGGCCCGCGCATCTGGATGACAGCGCCCATCGTGCCAAAAGGATTGAGCTTTGGAAAAGGAATAAAAAACGGCAGCGTGGCCGGAACCCCGTATTTCCGGCACATGAGGTAATGCCCCATTTCATGGGATAATAATATTGTTATCGTCGCAAAAGAATACCATGCTCCACCGGTAACGTATGTTGAAAGAATTGTAAGAATAAATAATACAATATTAATTACGGGTTTGTCGTGAGGCAGAGGTTTTATTCTGAAACGAAATCTTCGCCGCGGGCTGGATATGGGTATCGTCCGCTGATAAATTTCAGGGTTGTTGTAGTCATTCATTCAACTTGCCATTTCCTTAGATAATTAAAATCACTCCAACGATAGAATTATAGTTTAAATCTGGCATTATTAG
>JAACEJ010000620.1 GCA_011682565.1 Actinomycetota bacterium
ACGAGCAAGCGGATTTGAAAATTGATTCTTATCCGGATCGTTCATTTGCCGGCCGCGTATCGTGGATTTCACCGCAGGCGGAATTTACTCCCAAAAATGTTCAAACCCGGGATGCCCGGGCCGATCTCGTTTATGCTGTAAAAATAATGTTGAAAAATCCGCAAGGAATTTTCAAAATCGGTATGCCTGCGGATGTGTTTTTTCATAAAGCAGATTAAAATGTCATTTGATATACAAATATCCGACTTGCGCAAAAGCTATGGTAAAATCCGGGCTCTTGACGGACTGAATTTGCAAGCCGTTCGCGGAGAAATGCTCGGATTGATCGGCCCGGACGGGGCGGGAAAAACAACAACGCTGCGCATTCTTTGCGGTTTACTGGATGCCGATTCCGGTGATTGTTTTGTCAACGGGAAAAATGTCAAAACCGACCTGAAGGAAATCCATAGCTTTATCGGCTACATGCCGCAAAGATTTTCATTGTACCCGGATTTAACGGTTGCGGAAAATTTGCGCTTTTTTGCCGATTTGTTCAACGTCCCTAAAAAGGAACGGGAAAATCGTCTCGAAAGATTGCTTCATTTTAGCAAACTGGGACCTTTTTCCAAACGCAAAGCCGCAGATCTTTCAGGAGGAATGAAGCAAAAACTTGCCCTGTCGTGTACACTCATTCATACACCTAAAATATTATTTCTTGATGAGCCGACAACCGGCGTTGACCCCGTTTCGAGAAGAGAATTTTGGGATATTCTCCATGAACTCAAATCGGAAGGAGTCACTATTCTCATTACAACGCCTTATATGGATGAAGCCGCCAAATGTGATCGGGTCGCTTTTATCCACAATGGCCGTATTCTGACCCACGGAAAACCAAAGGACATTCCCGAAATGTTTCACGGCCAATTGTTTGAGCTGAAATGCAGCAATCCGGTTCGTGTCGCAAAACTTTTTCAATCCGGCCGCGGAATCGACTCGGTATGGATTTTTGGAGATCGGCTTCATTTAAGCGGGCCGGATATTAAAGGGACGAAAGAAACGATCACAGCCGTGCTGCATGAAAACGACATTCAAAAGTATTCACTTGAAAAGATATCGGCAAGCATCGAGGATGTTTTCGTCGATCTGATGAAATAAGCAGGATTTATAAGTATGGAAAATATTTCCGTTACCGCAACCAACCTGACACGCGCTTTTGGTGATTTTGTCGCCGTCGATCATATTTCTTTTGATGTTTATGACGGCGAAATATTCGGGTTTCTCGGTGCAAACGGCGCAGGTAAAACCACAACAATACGAATGTTATGCGGGCTTTTGCTGCCGACAGCCGGCAGCGCCACAATCGAAGGTCTGGATATTTATAAAAACAGTTATGAAATAAAAAAAGTAATCGGCTATATGTCACAAAAGTTTTCCTTGTATGAAGATTTGACGGTTTCGGAAAATATTGAATTCTTTGGCGGTATTTACGGACTTAAAAACGCCGAGCTTTCAACTGCACATGATCAGGCGCTTTTAAAATTTGAACTCGAGGCGCACCGCAACAGGCTGACCCGAGACTTGCCGGCCGGCTGGAAGCAGCGCCTCGCACTGGCGTGTTGCACAATGCATGAACCCAAAATACTTTTTCTTGACGAGCCAACCGGCGGCGTTGATCCGATTTCCAGACGGGAATTCTGGCAGACCATTTACGATCTCACAAAAAAAGGAACAACGGTTTTTGTAACCACGCATTACATGGACGAAGCGGAATATTGCACCCGGCTTTCCATTATGCATGAAGGCAGGATTATCGCCATCGGCGAGCCACAGGAATTGAAAGAAAAATATAATAAAAAGACGATTCAGGATGTCTTTATTAAACTCGTAGATCATTAAATTCAGAGCACCGGACAATGTTTACCCGAATTTTATCCATCACACGCAAAGAAGTTTTGCACATCCTCCGCGATACGAAAAGTGTGTTTATCATTTTTATGATGCCCGTACTTATGGTCGTTCTTTATGGATATGCCATTACTTTTGATATCAAAGATATAAAACTCGGCATTGTCGATCGTGACCACACACCGGCATCCAGCGCATTGATAGAGAAACTGACAAAATCGGAACATTTCAAAATCCGGGCTAAAGCGGATAACGCGCGCCAGGTTGAAGCGCTTATGATGCAGCGCCGGATTATTGCGGCGCTGGTTATCCCAAAGGGCTACGGCAAATCACTGCAAACAAAGCCGATGACAAAAGTTCAGGTTTTAATAGACGGCTCCAATGCGAACACGGCAACCATCGTTTCAAATTATATCAACTTTATCATCGCCGGGTATTCCTTGCAATTAAATTCCAAAATTATTCGGGTGCCAATCTCGACCGAACCGCGCATCTGGTACAACCCGGATTTAAAAAGCGCAAATTTCATCGTCCCCGGCCTCGTTGCTGTTTTGCTGATGATGATTTGCGCCATGCTGACGGCAATAACGATTTCCCGGGAAAAAGAAACCGGAACGCTGGAACAGATTCTGGCTTCTCCTGTAAGAGGTTTCGAAATCATTATCGGCAAGGTTATCCCCTATATTTTATTGGCTTTTCTTGTCGGCGGAATTGTAATTATCTTTGCACAAATCATTTTCAATGTTCCTTTCCGCGGCAGCGTCGTTGCACTTATGCTTTTCTCGCTTGTTTATATTTATGCTTCTCTGGCCATCGGAATATTTATTTCTTCCCGGGTAAAAACGCAACAGACAGCCCTTATGTTTTCACTTTTGGGCACCTTGCTGCCGTCGATTCTTCTTTCCGGCTTTGTCTTCCCCATTGCCGCAATGCCGCAAGTGTTGCGAATTATTTCATACATTATCCCGGCGAAATATTATCTGACAATTATCAGGGGAATTGTCTTAAAAGGCATTGGGATGAACTTTTTGTATTCCCAGGGTATTTACTTGTTTTTATTCGGCACTTTGTTGTTAATGATCAGCATTAAACGTTTCAGCACGAAATTATAAGGATAAATCTTGCAGCGCATCAAACACATTATCAAAAAAGAATTTCGGCAGATACGGCGGGATCGGTCTATG
>JAACEJ010000621.1 GCA_011682565.1 Actinomycetota bacterium
GCCTATTTTATTTCTCGCCGGATCGGTAGAACCTATCCGGGTCCACCACCAGAGGTGGTGGGTTTCTGAAAAACTAAAAAATAATTTGAGCCCCTTCTGCCCTCATTTTTGAACCCCCTCTCAAAACCCTTTTCTTTTAAGCCTTGATTGACTTTCGAGTCTCTCAGAGCATTCTTTATTGACACCCTTTTTATTCAAATTTTGACACCTATCTTGTTGTAATTACATAATTTTTCGTTTGCCTCAATGTAACGTATGTTGTATGATTGTAATAAGTCAAGGTATCAACCGATTGAAATTTGGCCTGATCTTCGCGAGGGCAGGCTAAGGGTTCAGAAAACGGAGTTCAAAAAATGAAACAGAAAAAAGAAAATGCAGAGGAAAAACGACAGGCAACAATAGAAACACTTTGGGACGCTGCAGCACTTTGGCCGGGCGAGTTTTTAACACGCGAGGATGCGGTGTCTTTTTCCGGCAATGCGCTAAGTGTCGGCCACCTGGCAAATTTAGATTGTAAGGGAAAAGGTCCTGACGGTGCTTTTTACCTTGGAAGAAAGCGTATTTACTCGAAAAAATCGTTCATAGAATTTTTGATACGACGCTTAGAGGTGTGAGACAATGACATTACAAAAGAAAAAATTTACTCGTAAGGAGCGGGCGAATATAGCAAGAGAAGAGCGTGATTACGTTCGATTCAGCAGGCTCACTGATCTTACCAGTTGCGACTTTACTCCTCAGGACCGAGAGTGGATGTTATCCAAAGGTCTCAGGTACCTTGCATTGCTTTTATCAATCGAGGATTGCTATGAAAATTTTACGGCTCGTGGGGTTCGACAGGGTGACCATTCAATTGACTGGTGGGAAGGATGGCTTCGGACACTCACCCCTGAAGAGCAAGATGCTGAATTTTTACGATTATGGGTGAAATGTATAACAAAAGCCTGTCCGTGGTGTAATCAGCAAATTGGGATGCCATGATGGGAGCGCAAAACCCGACAACAATGTCAGTCCTCAATATCGAGACAGCGATACGCTTTCTGAAAATTATTGCCCCGGACGGCAATATCACTTTCCAAACCTTCGATGATAATAAAGTGAGTAAAAACCAGCGGTTATGCAGAATCCTGCACGGCGCTACCGAGGAAAATTTTGCTGCGTTATCCCGGCTCAATCAAGCGGGAGCAGGCATTTTTTTTATGGTTAATATTGGTGATTGCAGTGGCAGGAAGGCCGCAAACGTCACAGAGGTTCGGGCAATCTTCGTTGATCTTGACGAAGATGGGTCGGTGAAGTTGGAAAGAATTCGCGGCCTCGAAGCCGGTGGCCCCAGAGTCGTGGTTGAGAGCAGTCCTGGAAAATACCATGCATATTGGCAGATCGATGAGGCCTTGCCGCTCGAATGCTTCACCCCTCTTCAAAAACATTTCGGCAAGCACTTCGGTGGCGATCCGGCAGTTTGCGACCTTCCGCGCGTAATGAGAGTACCCGGATTTTTTCATAAAAAAAGCACGCCATTTAAAACTCGGATCGTTTTTGAAAATCTCGAGGCAAAGTCCCTACCGGCTGATATCTTAATAAAAAAAGCAAGAGTGCTGACCACGCAGAAGGTAACTGTATCAACCGAAAGTCGCAACTCTGAATTCCTAATAAAAGCAGGCCCCCAAGGGTTGATGCCCAAACTATTAGACGCTCTTCAACACATCGACCCTCAACCATATACGAAGTGGCTCAAAATTGGGATGGCCCTACACCATGAGTCTGGAGGGGGTGAGGACGGCTTGAATGAATATGTTGCCTGGAGCAGCAAAGCCGACAACTTCGATGATAAGGCCTGCCGCGGAAAATGGAACTCGTTTGGTAGAAATACAGGCGAGGTCATCACTGCAGGAACTGTATACGAACTTGCTCGTAAAAATGGCTGGGTTGGCCTCCATGCTGAAAACTTGACAGACGCTGGGAACGGCAAGCGGCTTTTAAGGCATTTTGGCGAAGACCTGCGTTTTGTTCCCGAGGCTGGCAGATGGATAATTTATGACGATGGCCGCTGGGAATGGGACAGGGATGGCGGCATTTTTCGTTGCGCCAAGAAGACAACCGACCTTATGATTCAAGAAGCACGTAAAACCAATGACGATGGGCAACGCCAAAGACTTATTAAACACGCGCTTGCTTCTGAAAACAGTTTTCGCCTCAAAGCTATGATCGATCTGGGATCGACAGAGCAAAAAGCTGTGCTGCATCAAAGCTCGCTGGACAGGGACCCAGATTTGCTTGGCATTGCCAATGGAGTGCTGAACCTGAAAACAGGTGAAATTCGTCCGGGTCGACGTGATGACTACATGACCAAAAAGAGCAACGTGGAAATGACTGGCAGTGCTGGCGGCTGTCCAGTCTGGCTGAGCTTCCTGGAAAGGGTGTTGGATGGAAGTGAAGATCTTATCAATTACCTGCAACGGGCCATAGGATACACCTTGACGGGTCATACCAGCGAGCAATGCCTGTTTTTCCTGTATGGTACTGGCGCGAACGGCAAATCGACATTTCTAAATGTTCTCCGAGGATTGATGGGCGATTACTGCAAGATTATCGACCCTGAGACAATAATGTTCAATTCAAATTCTGGCGGAGCAACCCCGGAACTTGCCCGATTGATGGGAACAAGGGCAGTTATTACAAACGAAATTGATGAGGGAAAACGCCTGGCTGAGAATCGAATCAAACAAATGACCGGCGGTGACATTATGATTGCAAGGCATCTTTATCGGGAACCGTTTGAATTTAAACCAGAGTTCAAAATTTTTATGGCGGGCAACCACAAACCGACAATAAAAGGCACGGATCATGCGATCTGGAGAAGGATTCATCTTATTCCCTTTACAGTCACTATCCTGAAAAATGAACAAGACCACAAACTTGCCGATAAACTGAAAGCTGAACTGCCAGGGATATTGCATTGGGCAGTTGAGGGAGCCCAGGAGTGGCGCAAACATGGATTACAGCCGCCAAGGCAAATTAAGGCCGCCGTGGACGATTATCGAGACGAAATGGACACCATGGGGCATTGGCT
>JAACEJ010000622.1 GCA_011682565.1 Actinomycetota bacterium
AAGATTAATGTGTTTTCCAATTGTCCTTCTTTTTCCAGCGTCGAAACAATCCGGCCGATGCCCTGATCCATACAGTCGATCTGGGCAGCATAGATGGCCATTTTCAGATTCATCCATTCTCTTCGCTTTTTGTCGACCTGAGCCCAGGGAGTGATATTCTTTTCCCGCGGCGTCAAAGCCCACTTTTTGTCGATAATGCCCATTTCGATCATGCGGGCGTATCGTTCCCGGCGCAAAGCATCCCATCCCTTTAGGTATTTTCCTCTGTATTTGGCAATATCTTCCGGTTTGGCATGGAGCGGCCAGTGCGGTGCTGTGTATGCCACATACAAAAAGAATGGATTGTCACGTTTTGACTGACGATGTTCGGCGATAAAATCACAGGCATTATCACTGATAGCATCGGTGTAATAATAGCCCTCAGACGGCGCTTCAATCCTGGTATTGTCGCGGGTAAGCGTATTGGGGGTATAGAAACTACCGGCCCCGGCAATTGTGCCGTAGAAACGATCAAATCCACGCTGACGCGGCCAGCTATGTTTGGGTCCGTTCCAGTATTTGTCGAATGTCAGATGCCACTTGCCGGCCATATAAGTTCCATAGCCGTCTTGCTTTAGTACTTCAGCGATTGTGACACCACGGTTGTTAAGATCACCTCGATATCCCACGGTGCCAAGGTCCCGCACCGTCATCCAACCCATGCCCACCTGATGCGGATAAAGGCCCGTCATGAGGCTGGCGCGAGTGGGGCAACAGCGAGCCGTGTTGTAGAACTGGGTGAAGCGAATGCCATTGGCTGCAAGTCTGTCTATATTCGGGGTATGAACTTCACCGCCGTAGCAACCGATGTCAGAGTATCCCATGTCGTCGGCCATAATCAGTACGATGTTGGGCTTTTTTGCCACATTAGCACGCGATAGTAGAGCCTGCGGAATAGCCAGTGTTGTTGCGCCCAGTCCTATTGTTTTCAAAAAGTCCCGTCGTTTGAAACCGGTCATTTTTTTCATTTTGTTAATCCTTTCTCTTATTTATCTTTGACAGGTGTTTCTGTTTTTTTGTTATCCGGTGTCCACGGCGGCACATAGGCTGGATAGTTGTCGAAAACATCACCATTGCCCAGTGCACGGGGATCACCGGACGCTTTTAGTTCTTCCATTAGAGCTGTAAAAAGCATGCGTTTAACGTCTGCATATGCTTCATCGTCAGCGACATTATCAATTTGATCAGGATCTTTCACCAGGTCATACAATTCCTCGGCCGGGCGTTGGCCAAAGCATAATTTAAAATATTTGCTGACTATGGGATTATCTCGATAACCCATCAGATAATATTTCGTGGGTGAGCTATCAACATCACGGAAAGGCTCGAAAGAATCCGGCAGAAAAACTTTATGGGCGGATTTTACGTTGTCTCCAAAGTTGTCATCCCGATCGACGCCGGCAGGCCAACGATCGGGCCTGAAATTGCGTATGTAAAGAAAATCACGTATTCGGATTGCACGCATGGGGTAACCACCGGTACCACTTTCCTGGGCAAAAGTATAACGTTCTCTGCCTGTCAGAACTTTATATCTTGCCAGATCGACCCGGTCCGACAGTTCTGAAGTCAGGATATTCAAAAAGCTTCGTCCCGTCATGTCCGGAGTTGGCGGCAGGCCTGCTGCTTCCAGGAATGTCGGTGCGAGGTCTGTCAGGCTGATGAAATCTTCTATCACTCGATTGCCGGCAACTCGTTCACCCCAGCGCACAGCCAGAGGCACGTGCGTTCCGTAATCGTAAAGATTATTTTTACATCTTGGGAACGGCATGCCATTGTCGCTGGAAACGACGATAAGGGTATTATCCAATTCTCCCCGCTCTCGCAATGTTTGCATCATGCGCCCCAGATGGGTATCAAACCAGTCGATTTCCAGGGCATAATCCAACAGATCACTCTGAATATCCTCAGCTTCGGGTAAAAAACCGGGAACCTTAGCATTGATAAGAATCTTTCGGGCTTTCATGCCGGAACCCGACAGATACTCACGATGCGGCTCCATGCCTCCATACCAGAAGCAAAAAGGTTTATTCCGGGGACGGTCTTTGAGAAAATCCTTAAAGTTTGCCGTATAATCGCATGTACTCATTTTGGGCGTCGGTGGATCCGTTTTGAATTTGTTGTATTCTTTGCCGGCCGGATTTCGGGTACGACCACCCATATAAAAATTGCCCGGTCCCCAGCCCTTGCCGGTAAACCCCACATGATAACCGATATTTTCCAGCAGACCGGGATAGACATCGAATCTGGCCGCGAGCGTCCCGCGTTGATTGGCCCCTTCTTTTAACCGCCAGCACCATTGTCCTGTTAAAATAGCCGAGCGAGATGCTGTGCCCGATGGCACCGCGGCAAAGGCGTTTTTGAACAGCACACCTTCGCTGGCAATGCGATCAAAATTCGGTGTGTTGACCATCTTATCACCGGCAATACCCACATGCGGCCACGACCAATCGTCTGCCAGGGCAAAGAGAATGTTGGGACGTTTGTTTCTGATTTTTCCGCCTGTCCCACAGGCCAGGCTCGCCAATGGCAGGATAGCAAGACCTTTGCCCGCTGTTTTGAGAAAATCGCGGCGATCGTATTTCATCGCTTATTACTTTTACTCCTGTACCTGTTGCAGATAAACGGCTTTTGCTTTTGTGAATAATTCAACTATCTCCTGCCGCTGGGACTCGTGCAGATATCTGGCTTTGCCTTTGGCCCATTTAATAGCATAATCGCACCACTTTGCAAGATAAGCGGCGTCCTGCGGCGATCTTTGCTCCTCGCCGTCCACATTGATATAAATCGGGCTGGTATGGGCCAACACCGGTATCCCTGGTAAATTGAGAACATCCCATGCCTGATATGGCAGAAGCTTTGAAGAATAAACTCGCGCAGCAATCCAGGAACTGCCATCCACCGTCACTTCCGTCTGATAGGTCATATTTTTACTCTTGTCGATATTTTGTTTTGTCGCGACAATTTCTCCGTTTTTGATGATCTCCATTCTTTCCACCGGAATCTGAGAACGGACCTCGGCCTGCACCT
>JAACEJ010000081.1 GCA_011682565.1 Actinomycetota bacterium
GGTTGGAAAGCTGCGCTGTTTTGAAACGATCGTAAATATCACAATCAACTTTATTCCACAATTGATTGAGCCTGTCGACCAATTCCGGTTCGCTTTGCTGAAGATAGCTGTCAAGGTCTTCAAAGCGCGTATCATATTCGGATTTTAACAGAGCATATATTTCGGCCACTTCCTGCATGGCTTTTTCAAATACTAAAGCAGGGTTACTGATATTGGTGCCAATTTCTTGCTGAAATAAAGTCTCGGTTGCAAAATCATTTGCATTCATCATTTGCTCCTTTTAGATGGAATTAGAATTTCCTTAACAGTCCGCGAACCTGGCCAATAATACGAAAGCCGGGGTCTTCGCGGTCAATGTAAATGGGTTGCATTGTCGGATTTTCGGGCTGCAAACGAAAGCGATCTTTTTCTTTGTAAAATCGTTTTACCGTCGCTTCGTCTTCCAGCAGCGCAATAATGATGTCGCCATTATGCGCGGTGTTTGTTTTATTAACCACGAGGATGTCGCCATCGTAGATATCCGCATCGATCATACTGTGACCGTGCACACGTAGTAAAAAAGTGTCTCCGGAACCCGCCCACTCGGTATCCAGGTAAAGCTCGCCCTCTTTTTCTTCGTAGGCAAGTTGCGGTGCGCCTGCCTCCACCTGCCCGATAATCGGATAGCTTTTCACTCTGTCCATGCCGCTGCCGGTTTCTCCCAGTACCGTCAAAGAACGGGACTGACCCCGCCCCCCTTTGCGCAAATGTCCTTTTTGCTGCAGGGTCACAAGAATTTTGTGAATACCGGCCGTTGAAGATTGTCCGAAATATTCGGCCAATTCTCTTACACTGGGCGAATATCCATTTTCTTGTTGATAGTCCTTGATGGCATCAAGGACTTTTTGTTGTTTGTCTGTTAATTTAAAACTCATAGGTGAACGCATCGTCTTTTTATGTGAACGTTTGTTTACCTAAAGATAACAAATTAATTTAAAATGTCAAGTATTTTTTTAAATATTTGCAGATTACAGATAATCTTTTTTTCAGGCTTTATTGGGCACAAAATATCTCTTTTCATAAAAATTAACTGTTGGATAAAATTATCTTAAAAGGTGAACATTTGTTTTACAACAAAGACTTGTCCGCTAATTTATTGTTCAGAATCCAGGTTTTATATCAAATCGAGTAAGTAAAAAGTGGACTGGAGCTTTTAAAATCTTATTTATAATTATCCTGACTTTTCATCTTCGAACGCTGACTGGGCAATGTAGGTTCAATCAAAACTGATTTTATATCGTTTCTTTGTAAAGAACCTGATCAGGATCATGCCGGAAACAAAGCCGCCGATATGCGCAAACCACGCAACACCTGCTCCACTGCCCGGACTGGACAGGCCGCTGATAATTTGAATAAGAAACCAAAACCCAAGGACGACAGCAGCAGGTATTCGAAAAATACGCCAAATCCAAATAAAAAGCGGGACAAGGACATACACACGCGCTCTGGGAAATTTCAAAGCATACGCACCTAAAACACCGGAAATTGCTCCGCTGGCGCCGATCATAGGAATGTTGGAAAAGGGAACGGTGAGGAAATGACTCAAAAAAGCAATAAAACCGCAGAGAAGGTAAAAAAGCAGAAATCGAAAATGGCCACACAAGTATTCAACATTATCCCCGAATATCCACAGATAAAGCATGTTTCCCGCAATATGCAGTAATCCGCCGTGCAAAAACATCGATGTAAACGGTGCGTAAAGATTTTGGCCATGAACAATAACATTGGGTACGGCGCCAAACTGATAAACAAAGGTCTGCGATTCCGCCTGACGCATGAGTAACTGGTAGATAAAAACGGCAACATTGATTGTAATGAGCAAGATCGTTACAACAGGAAATGAACGCTGCGGATTTTCATCTTTGAGCGGAATCATTTTTTATCACCAGATTTAATTAACCCAAAAAGAGTGGGTCTGCTGACTCGCATTTCCGCAACGATCTCGCACGTGCAACGCCAGCACATGTTGTCCTTTTGTCAGGGGATTGCGAACTTTGTAAAGCAGAAGCAGTTTTTCGGGATCATATTCTGCAATTACTTTTTTCCCATCCAGAATCATTTTCATATTTTCATCCCCCCTGATGCCGGAGAGTGCATCTTTGAAAACGGCTTTCAGGGTAGGCGTTGCATTAGCAATACGGCTTCCCTCTGCAGGATAAAGGTATTTTATCTCCGGCGGCACCGTATCGCGAATCAGACAATGTGTGCCAAAACTTGATACATGGCCGGAAATAGTATTGAGGCCAATATTTCTGTCATTTCCAAAGAATACCCATTTGTTGCCTTTTACCAGATAATAAATCGCCAGCTTTTCAGGCTCGGGATCATTGGGAGGATATTTTATCGACACAGTTACGCCTTTATTAAGGGCGACATCTTTTGGTTCAATGGAATAAATACTCCCGATAATTTCATAAGCAGGAAATTCGTAAAGTCCTTCCGAATCCATGGAGGTGCGCACGAAAATATTTTTGAACAGCGAACCCGGGGGAAAATCGATACTGCACAAGCCGTCATTCGTACGAATTGCCTTCTTTTGGCCTTTGCGAACTGTTTTAAAAAGCAGCCACCTTCTTTGAACTGTTGTCTTTCCGTTTTGAGAAAAGGTCGTTATCGAAAGCGGTATTGGACCGAGATCGTCTCTTTTTAGCGGCCAGCTTCCGTAATATTTTTTGGTGGATTTTTGTATCAGTCGCAGAGTCTCCTTTTTTCCATTATCGTGAATGCCGACAATTTGAGGTAGTGCAAAAAGAGCTTTCGTGGATGTAAATTCCAGGCGGACATAATGATCGTAAAATTTGCTTTCAATGCTAAAAACCGGATTGAGTGGAACGTTTTGAAAAGATTGATCACTGACAACGGCAAATGCCGGGAAAGATTCGTCGCCATTATCGTCTTGAGCTTGAGCTTTCAAATAAAGTTCATTCCCCGGAACAACAGAGGGTAACTCAAAGCTAAAGTCTTGATCCTGTGCAATATTTTCGCTTGTGCTGGTTAATAAAAGAGGTTCGGAATCTTTGATCGTAGAAAAATGATGCCACGTCCGGCCGCGATCCCTTGAAACAGAAATCGTACATTGTTTCATATCGATGCCGTTATCATAAAGAACGTGACCTGTCCAAGTTTCAGGATCGATATCCAGTTTAATAGTATCCCTTTTGTCATGTAAGAGTGCCCCCTCAACAACACTTTGGTTTCCCCAAAAGTCCCGGACGATGATTTTAAACGAATGCATGGAATCCGAGACACTGACAATGCCGTCTGTGTACGGAGTCAAAACTCCAGCGGCCTGGGGCCCCACGTTCCCGGGGTAATTTGTGCATTGAAAATCACCAAAATTCAAAACACCATAGAATTTTTTTGCGCTGGGATAAAAAGATAAATGATTTCCAATATCCCGAAAAAGATTATAAAACAGTCCTTTCCCCTGCACATAAAATCTAAAGTCACGATCCAGTGTAGCCTGATTATTTTCAGCATAAGAAAAGCGATCATATTTTGCAGAAAAAACGACCTGATCATCGATCAGCAATTCGTTTTTGTAGGAGCCGAATTTATTCGTCACGCCATCCATGCGATCAAATGCCGAAACGCCAAAAGCAATCCGTCCACAAGCCAAAACAGGCTTTGCCAAACGATAGTGATGATTGCCGGTCGGAATCACTTTGAAAATACCCGGTCGCCAATCCCCATCGACCGTAGAATACGCATCCAAAGGAGTGACGGAAACCTTGGTGATTGTAGGCGCCACTGAATCCTGCACTCTGTAGCCGCGGAGAAAAGGATTAATCGGGCGGCTGGATTTATCGCGAATTTCAAAATGTAAATGAGGATAGCCAACGCCTGTCTGCCCCGTGTACCCAAGGATATCGCCCTGGAAATAGCGGAAACGCGTTGAAGGCGGATACAACTGCAAACTGTAAACGCCGCGTTTTTCCTGCTGCCGGCGAACGTATTCTTCCAATTCCCGGTTAAATTTTTTCTGATGACCGTAAACAACCGTTTCTCCGGTGTCGAGCGTAAAATAAATAGCGCGTCCGTAACCATAAGGAGAAACCCGGATTCTGGAGACATAGCCGGAACCGATAGCAAATATTTTATAGCCTTCCCTGCCCCATGTTTTGATATCCAGTCCGGCATGAAAACGACCCGGACGTGATTCGGCAAAGGAAGATGTCATGGCGTGGCTCGCGTCGGTAGGCCAGATTAAGTCCTGGCTATAGGACAAACCTGTGACAAGAAAAACAATAACCAGTACAACCTTATTGATGTGCATAGAAATCCCATTCTTTAATTTATTTCCATTATGATCAGTTGCAGGATTCATAGTGATCAACTAGTTTCGTATTTTTTTCACATTCAGAATTCAATTGTCTTTTTTTCGACTTGACTGTAGACTGCATCAATTTGTTTTTGTAATACAATTGTTTTGCCGATTGCTGTGATGATCCGACTGTAAAGGCGTGGCGCTTCCATCATTCTCCCTTTACGGTCTTTGAGGTATTTGTGCAAAACCCGGTAGCCGCCAATTTGATAATTCCACAACTCGGGCGTGACATCATCAAAATACTTGCCATTATTGATATAAATGCAATTTGCATTCTCATCATATTTTATCTTTTCAATGCGGTCGTTATCGCCGCTGCCGTGGTATTTTGAAATTGGATGATCGAGGGTTTTGCTTTTAAAAAGATGCAGATCGGCAAGCTGTTTTCCGTACGCCGCAACTTTCCCAAACACCTCAAAATTTGCGGTAAACGGTACGCGAGGAAAATCAATTTTCAGAAACTCTGCATATTTTCTGCGGTAGGTATTGCTGTAAAATATGCCGTAAATGTAGTAGAGAATTTCTTCCGGGCTTGGTTCTTTGCTATAGGTCTCTTTTAATTGTTGATAAATTTTCGCATCAATATTTGGTCTTCGGGAGACATATTTAGCTCTTGGTTCAAAAACCATCATCATTGTTGAGCCGGCTTTTGATTTGCTTTTTTCTTTTTCAGGATAAAGATAAAGTGGCCCAATATATGAAATACCGGCACCTGAACTTTTATTTCCTACGACACATTGATCGATAATCGAATCAGATATTAATGCTGAAAATTCATATTGGGGACTTTGTGGTCTGGTCCAAGTTATTCCAATATTTTCTCCTTCCAATAAATGCCGCATAACTTTTTTAACGGTTCGCCAAACAATCGAATCATGATAAAATATCCACCTCGTATCAAAAGGGCGGTACATTACCGGCTTTATATAATCAGACAACTCTGAATCAGATATGGATTGAAGCATATTCCAGGCTTTGCGAATGTCCCAACCTTTCTTTTTCTTAATCTGAAAAAAACTATGCAGTTCATCATCTTGTAATTTGCTGTTTTTAAATAACCTTATCCTGTTTTCAAGGCTTTTTTTATCAAAATCTATTACAAAAGAGTCCCGTGCTGTTGTCATTCCAACACCATTTAACGGGAATACTTGGTTTATTGACCTCCAGTGCAAATAATCATAAAAGCGCTCAATCGCCATTGGAAAAAAGAAATACCAGGGCGATTGCGGTTTAATTTCGCTATAATTCTTCTTTTTAAAATCGTTTTTAACAAGCCATTGGTATTTATCTTCCCGTAAGCCATAGAGATCATTGTGATAAACCTTGCAGCCTTTTTTATTTTTCTGCTTTATAAAAATTGCAATGGCAACACCCTGGCGAATGTCAAAGACATTCTCATCCTTATTGCCACCTGGAGCGGTCTCCTTTTTCAAGGAATTGCCGTGCAGGTCGAGTATATAAATTTCGTTGAAGGTTTTGGTCAAACTTTGCCGCATGCCGCGGAAGGTGGGATTGTCCAAATAACTATGGTTTGTAATCATCCCCACAATGCCGAAACCGGCTTGATCGATTTTCCATTGCGCAAAACGTAAGAATTTTACATAATCGTCTTGCAACCACTTGGGATTTTTTTCGGCAAGCGGTTCGCCGTCCACTTTATAATAGCTTTGCGCGCCGCCAATATCATCTTTTAAAAGCCGCTCCGTCCATTCGTTAGAATTGGCCGAAATACCGCTATAGGGTGGATTTCCCATAATAACCAAAATCGGCTGTTCTTTTTTTACTTTACCTGCAAGATGACTTTCCTCGCTTAAGGAACTTAGGCCGGGAATATTTATCTGCTCAAGTTCTTCTATCTCCAACGTGTTGGTCAGGTAAAGATTAAAACGTTCGTCTTCGGCCAGGTGATAATCCAATTCCTCAAAAAGAAAAGACATCTTTAAATGGCCAATAGCATAAGGCGCCATCATCAATTCAAAAGCATAAAAATTGGGCAAAATCTGTCTTTTGATAAAATTGTGTTTGCCGCCTTCGCCGTATTTTTGGATAAATTCGGCAACGGCAATTTTGAGAGCCTCGGCCGGAAAGGTCAATGTGCCCGCGGCAGGATCCAAAATGGTAACATTCTCATTTGCCAGACCATCGGACAAATTGAAATGCGTTTTCAGCAATTGATGCAGCGATTTGACAATATAGCTGACAACCGGTTCAGGCGTATAGTAAACCCCACGCCGCTCGCGAATAGCCGGATCGTAAGCAGATAAAAAAGTTTCATAAAAGTGAATGATCGGGTCTTTACCTTTGCCTTCCCGGAAATAGGTTTGCAAGATGTTCTTTACATCCGTAACCTTTAAAACCTCGGAAATGTCGTCGACAATAATCTGCAAAGGCTTTGGAGCATCGCCTAATGAAATAAATTGAAATACATCTCTTAAAATGCCGATAGTATTGGGAATGTAGGTAAAAGCCAGTTTACGATTAAAATCCTTTTCTGCTCTGCTTCTGGCGGCAAAAAGGCCGTAGGTAATGGTTTGCGCATAAAGATCGGCAAATTGTTCTTCAGTTAGCGCAGCAATAAGGTATTTTTTAAATGCTTCATAAAACCCTAAAATTGCCTTGTGGTTTTTCTTTTGTTCTTCGGCAAGTTCGATAGTAATTATCTCGTCACGTAAAAAACGGGTCCGTTTGGCAAGTTCCAGGGAAAGCACCTTTGAAGTTCTAATGGAAGGCAGCGAAAAAGAAAAAAAGCGGTCAAGCAATTCATAAAAACTCTTCTCGTTTTCAACCGGCGGGGCAGTTTCCAGTTTGCGGGCAATGTCCGCACGCCCAACGGTCACTTGGCTGACTAATTCACCGTACCGGTAAAGGCGAAATTCGTAAAAATTGGTCAGAATCACATTAGGAAAAGTAGAACAGTAACGTATGAGTTGCTCGGATTCCTCGATATAGTCCAGGTTTTTTACGGAAGGAGCTTTCGCCTCGATATATCCGACGATGTGGTTCTCACCGTCCCATACACGGAAATCTGGATTGCCCGCTTCGGTATTTTTGGGCAGGATCGTCACATCCGGTTTTTTGAGCTTTTGTTTCTCAGCAAAATTTAGAAGCAAATCTTTGAGATGCGCGTAGTAACTTTCTTCGCGTGCGTCCCCCCTGTTCAAAGTCATTTGCAGATCTTGCAGATATTTTTTCAACATTTTCAGTCGACCAAATTATTCAATATTTCTGCAAGCTGTTTCGTTTGCAGTTTTCTATTAAATTTTTGCACATCATTTTTCGTCGTCTGCGCAGGTAGATGAATAATCTTTGTAATTGTTTCAGCAATAGCGCCCCTGCTTTCAGGGTCTAATATAAAAACATGTGCGAACTTTTCCAAAAGAGATTTTGTATCAACAACATTTGTAATGGCAATGACCGGTTTTAAGGCGCCCAAATACTCGAAAGTTTTTCCCGGAATAAAATGGTCTCCGGGTTTTCCAAGCGCTATAAGCAAAAAAGCATCGGCATGGACAAGATCGCGCAGCGCTTCCCGATGCGTTTTGTAGCCATGATATTCGACGGCATCCTGCACATCAAACTTTTTAACAAGTCCGGGGAAATTTCCCAGCAAATCATGTCCGACAAAGCGAAACAAGATTTTTTTATAAACTTGCGGCTGCTTTTTTTTTAATTCTGCAAGAGCGCGTAAAAGTTCTTCCGGTTGGCTGAATTTTGTAATGGAACCACAATGGCAAAAAACAAACTTTTGCTTTTCAACTTGCTCAACCGCAGGAAAATCAGCAGGATCAAAGCCATTCGGAATCCAATGAACATTTTTCGCACGTTGGTCAAATTCATTTTTCATTTCGCTTGTAACGCAGACGATGGCGTCAGCCGAATGTAACACCCGTTTTTGCAATAGCCGGTTCATCCATTGCTGATAAAATGTCGGTTCGTGGACGACAACACCCCCGGCCCAGGAATCTCTAAAATCCGCCACCCATTTCAAACCGTATGTTTTTGCCAGCTTTTTTCCAATGAGTTGCACCGAATGCGGCGGCGACGTTGTATACAATGCATCAAACTTTTCATAGGCCAGTAATTTATCAACGGTCTTGAGAGCATGGTGCTTCCACAGAATTTTGCTGTCGGGCAAAAGAAAAAACGGGATGATAAACTCATTCAAAGTGGAGATAAAACCGCCGGAAGATTTTGTTCCCAAACTCTCTTTTTTTGACGGGCGATATTTTGCCATCAATCTCTGCGGGTCAAAAGATTCTGTGCGGATAATGCGCACCGCCTGTATTTCATCGAGCAAACCCGGGTCCTGCGCCCAATAGGCAATAGGCTTTACGGTCACCACCGTCGGCTCCCAACCAAACTCTGGAAGGTATTTAGCAAATTTCGCCGCTCTTTGCGTCCCCCCCATTCCGATCGGGGGAAAATAGTATGAGAGCATTAACAGCTTTTTCAAAATGCCTGTTTCCTGATTGTTATTTTTTCAAAAACTTTATAGAAAAACCATCGCACACGATTAACCGGATTTTTCAGCATACCTTGCCAGCGCTCGGCCAGGCGAAAAAATAGATCTTTGTTGTAAAGTTCAGCCAAGGCCCTCATCTGACGAACATGAAGCTCCTGGTACATGCCCGATGCCAGTCTTTTTTTTTCGAACAAATCGTAGCGACACCAATAACCGGTATCCCAACGCTTCCAGTTCCTGACAAGCGTTGCCACACCCCGCTGCTCGAGTTCCATTGCCGCCGGGTCTTTGAAAAATGCAGCATAATCGTGAACGCCGAACAGAGCAAAGATATGACCGTTGAGGACGTGCACAGGAGCAGAGATCGCATACTCTTCAAACACAACATCCCCGTTTTGTAAATACGAGCAAACACCGCCATCCTGAACGCGATGAAAAAATGCAGCAAATGCTTCTTTTGCGACATTTAAAAATTCCTGCCGGGGCTGAAGTTGGTAAAGTCTGATGAGCAGTGAAATCGCTTCTCCTTGTGCCATAGCCGAAATCCACGCACCCGAATGCCCGTAAAACTTTAAATCAAAATCATGGACCCAGGCTTTGACATGGGGACGCCATTCCCGGATATTTTGTACAAGCCATTCTCCGCAGCGAAAAGCGTTGTTCAACAACTCTGTTTGCTTTTTCTTGTCCCACCGGGCTAATTGAAACAGGCCATACTGGGCAATGGTAATCGTGTAATATTGTAATCCCAATCCGGGCCCATAATCCACACGGGGGATTCCATTCACATCGAAATGATATGCACGAAAATCTTCCAGGCCGGCCCAGTCAATATAATAGCTCAGAGGGATAACA
>JAACEJ010000082.1 GCA_011682565.1 Actinomycetota bacterium
GTCTTTTTTGGGAGACTTGGCATCTTTAGGAGTGACAAAAGGGATGAGATTTTCATCTTTTACTATTGGATAATAGAACAAAAAGGAACGGAAGAACTCTGAATGGAAAATGGTCTGATGTCAATTGAACTCAGCGAGACGCAATTCAAGAAGATCAGCCAAATGACATATCGTTTGTGTGGAATCCAACTGCCCAATGGTAAACAGCAACTGGTCAAGGCGCGTCTTTTAAAGCGGCTGCACGCTCTGAACCTTGGCAGCTTTGAACAGTATATGAAATATATTGAACGCGACGGAGCCGATCACGAACTTGTGAATATGATCGACTTTCTGACTACAAATAAAACCAGCTTTTTCAGAGAGTTTCAGCATTTTGATTTTCTGCGTCAGCACGTATTGCCGGGTTTTAAGGGTGGCAGATTACGGCTCTGGAGCGCCGGTTGCTCCTCGGGTGAAGAGCCATACTCTATCGCTATGCTGTTAAGAGAAGAAATAGCCAATATCGACCGTTACGACGTGCGCATTCTGGCCACAGATATCTCAACGAGAGTGCTGGAAGGGGCGCGTGAGGGTGTTTATGAAGAGAACACGCTCCGCGATGTTTCGCCGAAATTCCGACAAAAATATTTTTCCTGTGTCCGGCGTGAGCTACCATCTACATATCGGGTAAAAGATAACCTGAAGGCCCTGATCCAATTTGCGCGGCTCAATCTGATGGAAAATTGGCCTATGAAAGGCCCTTTCGATGTCATCTTTTGTCGGAATGTAATGATCTACTTTGATAAGGAAACCCGGAAGGAACTGATTCACCGCTTCTGGGAACTTTTGGGAGCAGGAGGTTATCTCTTTGTCGGGCATTCCGAGAGCCTGACAACATTGTCGCATGAACTTGCTTATGTGCAGCCGGCCGTTTATATCAAGTGAATTATTTTTGATATTACTTATTCGACGGAATGGACAGGCGTTTTAACTTTTATGGAGATGAATAGTGCAACAAGTCATTGGTGTGGCTGGTATGAAAATTTCTCAGAGCAGAGATGACATACTTGTAACCTATGCGTTGGGAAGCTGCCTGGGAATCGCAATATATGACCCTGTGAACTGTGTCGGTGGGCTGTTACACGCGATGTTGCCGCTTTCAGAAATCGATCCCCGGAAAGCTGAGCAAAACCCGTATATGTTTGTGGATACGGGAGTCCCAAAGCTGTTTCATGAATGCTACGAGGCTGGTGCTGTAAGAAACAGGTTGGTGATTAAGGTTGCCGGGGGCGGCGCTTTCTACAGCGATAATGATTTATTTGCCATTGGCAAGCGGAACTATATCGTGTTGCGCAAGCTGTTTTGGAAAAATGGATTCATGATCGCTGCCGATGACGTCGGTGGATCGATCTCAAGAACAATGTCGTTGGAAATTGGCACTGGCCGTACGTTATTACGATCGGCCGGTCGGGAGTGGGAATTATGATTGGACCAGTCCATACTTTTGAAATCGAGGCGTTGGAGCCTATGCCGGCTTCTATTACTCGCTTATTCATACTGATGCGAGATCCCGATACCACCCTTGCGGATATCAGCCGCCTGGTTGAACTTGATCAGGCTTTAACGGCCAATACGCTGCGAATGGCGAATTCGGCCTGGAGCGGTTCACGATACGAGATCGTCACTGTCAAACAGGCCGTAGTACGTCTTGGCACAGTACGGATACTTGGAATGGCCATGGCGCGACACATAGCGAGTTCTATGAGCGGGCCGTTCAGTGGCTATGAGTTAGCCGAGTACGAACTCTGGCGCCATAGTGTGGCTGCTGCGCTTGCCGCGGAGGATATGAATCAGTTCACGTCAGAAGCAATCCCGGGTATTGCCTTTACTGCTGCCCTGATGCACGACATCGGCAAGCTACTGCTAACCCGGCATATTAGTCCTGATGTGTTGATTCGGATTCGCGTGATGATTGAAAATCTGCACTTTACCTACCTGGAGGCGGAACGAGAAGTGCTGGGGACAGATCATGCAGAGGTAGGCGGTGCTATTGCACGACATTGGCATTTTCCCGAACAACTTGTTGCGGCCATCGAGAAACACCACGATCCGGACGCACAGCCTGATCCGGTTTTAGATACCGTTCATGTTGCAAATGTCGTCGCCAAGTTGATCGGCGTGGGACTGGGCAGCGAACAAATGAACATGAAAGTCAGCGCCGCGGCGCCACGTCGCCTTGGTATTACGAGATCCGGTCTGGAATCTCTGTGTGCTATGGTTAAAGAAAAATTAGCAGAGGCAGAAGAACTTTATGGGAGTTTTAGTGATGGCAATTAATGTACTAGTAGTGGATGACAGCGCTGTTATGCGGGCGATGATTATCAAGGCTCTGCATTTGTGTGGTTTGCCGTTAGGGGAAATTCATCAGGCTGCCAATGGGAAAGATGGACTGAAAGTACTGGATAAGAACTGGATCGACCTTTCGCTTGTGGATATTAATATGCCGGTTATGGGTGGTGTGGAGATGATCGATAAGGTGCGGGAGAATCCGGATATGGCAGATTTAGCTATCATTGTCGTCTCGACCGAAAGTAGTGAGACCCGCATAGAGATGCTCGAGAAAAAAAAGGCCGGGTTTGTCCATAAACCATTCTCGCCCGAAGTCCTTAGGAAACTGATAATAGAAAAGACAGGAGTAACAGATGAACAAGTTAAAGGCGACGCTTATCAAAGCAACGGTTTTGACTTTTGAACAACTTAGCTTTTTGCTTCCGACAGAAGAACTTGATGAAAAGCAGCAAAACGCCCGGCCTGAGGCTGCAGTGAGCGTCGAATTTCAGGGGCCGTTTAGCGGTAAGCTGCTGTTGATACTCTATGGACAATTGCTTTCCAACATCGCTGCGAATATGCTTGGTCAGGAGGACGCTCCTTCGAAGAAACAACAGCAAGATGCCTTTGGTGAGATTGCCAATGTTATATGCGGTAACATGCTGCCGGGCATTGCCGGCTCGAAGGAAGTGTTTCAGATTTTTGCGCCACAGTGGATCAGGAATGCAGGCTCGGCTGCTGCCGGAAAAGAGACGTCCGCGGCAGAAGCACGGGTGGGACTTGACCTTGGCCGGGTCGATGTCCGGCTGTTTCTCAGCAGCGATGCAGTGCACTTTTTAAAGGAGCATGAACAATGATCAAAGTTCTTGTTGTCGATGATTCGGCGATTGTCCGCAAAGTCCTGACCGAGGAAATTTCCAGATACACGGATATTCAAGTCGTAGGAAGTGCTGTTGATCCATACGCGGCTCGTGATAAGATTGTGAAACTTGTTCCTGATGTCATCACACTCGATATTGAAATGCCACGGATGGATGGATTGACGTTCCTGAGAAAGCTGATGAAATATCATCCGATGCCCGTAATCGTGGTGAGTTCTCTTACGCAAGAAGGAAGCGAGGAGGCCATACAGGCCCTGGAACTGGGAGCTGTAGATGTCATTGCCAAGCCGGGCTCGATCTATAGCACTCCGAATGATATGCGGCAACTCGTCCGATCCATCCGTGCGAGTGCATCGGCTCAGATCAAAAAAATGCCGGAATCTTCAGAACTTTCCTCCATAGCAAAGAACACCGCACATTATTCGCTGCATACAACACACAAGGTGGTGGCAATTGGAGCATCAACCGGAGGCACAAAAGCTATCGAAAGTGTACTCACAGGATTGCCCGTTACGACACCGGGCACTGTAATCGTCCAGCACATGCCGGAGTTTTTCACTGCAGCATTTGCCAAAAGGCTCGATGGCATCTGCGAAATGCAAGTTCGCGAGGCCCGTGACAATGATGCCGTGGTACCCGGGGTCGCCCTGTTGGCACCTGGCAACTACCACATGCTTCTGCAGCGAAGCGGCGCACGCTATCTGGTAAAAATAAAAGAAGGGCCGCGTGTTCATTATCAGAGACCCGCGGTAGACGTTTTATTCCAATCCGTGGCACGCAACGCCGGGCGCAACGCCTTGGGCGTTCTTCTCACAGGAATGGGCGCCGACGGAGCAAAAGGCATGCTGGATATGCGCAACGCGGGAGCGCACACTATTGCTCAGGACGAGCAGAGTTGTGTTGTGTTTGGGATGCCGAAAGAGGCCATAAAGCTTGGTGCGGCCGACGAAATCATTCCTTTACAAAACATTTCCGGGGAAATTCTTAATTCTCTGCAAATTAAAGAATCCGGCAAAAAGGACAACTCTTACTGCAGCACAACTTGATCAATAAGATAAATTGTTGTCAATAAACCATTTCAGCAATAGCAAACTCAGCGTGTCCTTTAGCTATTTTTTGTGATTTCAGACAAGCAGGTAAGAACTATCCTTCCAGGGGAAAATATTTCCCATTTTTAAAAACTATCCCAAAGAGGTCTTTTCTTATACCACTCCAAGTTGTTGATTTTACGGCACTGAAAAAACGGGCCGGTGGCATATATTTTGAATGGTGTGAAATGAAAAGTTTCAGAATTTTGGAGGTTGAATTTTTGATTCAGGGATTTCAATTCAGCAAAGACGGCCTTGAAAGTAAGAGGCTGGCCATTGAAGTTATTGCCAATAACCTGGCGAATGTGAGCAGCGTTGGATTTAAACGCAGTGATATGTTTAGTCAGTCATTGCGGGATGCACAAACCAATTCGCATGCCGAACCCATACCGAAAGAATCGATTGATTTTGCCCAAGGCTCAATTCAGTTGACGGGGAACCCGATGGATTTGGCCATCGAGGGCGATGGGTTTTTCTCTATCGATACAAAAGAAGGCATTCGCTATACGCGTCAGGGAAATTTCAAGCTCGATAGCGAAGGTTTTTTGACAACCCCTGATGGCGATTACGTGCTGGGTAATAGCGGCAGAATCCGTGTCGAAGGAGATATACATTTTTCGGATGACGGCAAAGTTTTTCTCAACGACGAGGAATCCGATCAGTTGGACATTGTAAGTATTAGCGACAAATCAAAACTTTACCGGGCGGGAAGCGGCTTATTTGGTGTGAGTGATGAACGTGTAGTTTTGGAAATACCTGAAACTATAAAAATCAGGGCGGGTTCTTTGGAATCTTCAAATGTGAATGCTATTGAAGAAATGGTCAAATTAATTGAAACATATCGTCAATTTGAAGCAGACCAGAGAGCGTTAAAAGCACAGGATGAATCCCTGGGCAAAGCAGTAAATGATGTGGGCCGAGTTTAGGTCTTTATTTAAGAATATCGGATCTATGCCGATGATTAATAACAGGCGGGAATGATCCCGGAGGGCAATTGAATGGATAAAACTTTAAGAACCGCGGCGACCGGTATGCGGGCGCAGCAATTATATATTGATACCATTGCCAATAATCTGGCAAACGTAAATACCACCGGATTTAAAAAGAGTAAAGTCGAGTTTCAGGATTTACTGTATCAGACAATTCGTCCTGCCGGCGCACAAGTGGCGGAAGGAACAAAAACGCCGACGGAACTTCAGGTCGGTTGCGGGACAAAGCCGGTTGCAACGACAAAACTGTTTACTCAGGGCGATGTGGTTGCAACGGGAAATTCTCTTGACCTGGCCATTGAAGGTGAAGGTTTTTTTCAACTGCGCATGCCCGACGGCACGTATTCCTATTCCCGGGATGGCGCGTTTAAAATATCCCGCGACGGTCAACTGGTCAATTCCGACGGGTATATTCTGGAGCCGGAAATAACCCTGCCGCAGGATACGCAAAGTGTCATGATCAGCAGGGATGGTCTGGTTTCGGTTATGGTCTCGGGCACGAATGAAGCGCAAGACCTTGGGCAAATTGAATTAGCACGGTTTATTAATCCGAGCGGGTTGAAAAATATTGGGCGAAATTTGTTGCAAATGACTTCTCCTTCCGGCGATCCTATTATCGGGACGCCTGATTTGGAAGGATTTGGCGGCCTCGGTCAGGGCTATCTCGAAAGTTCAAACGTCGATGTTGTGGAAGAGATGGTCAATATGATCACGGCCCAGCGGGCTTATGAGATCAATTCGAAATCGATAAAAACAGCCGATGATATGATGGGGCTGGTGAATAATTTGAAACGGTAGGAAAACGGTTGATAGTTAATGGTTGAAGGGAAGAATGTAAATTGGGACGATTTGAGGAACCAAAAAATCTTTTAGTGATGGTTTTGATCTTTTGCAGCTTTTCTGTTTTTGTGCTTGCGGTGGATTCTTTTGCAAAAATATCCTCAGAAAAAGGTCACTATTCACAGAAGGAAGTTGCCATTGTTGAAATGGCGCTGCATCGGTTTGTAAAAGACCGGGCAAAAGATGAAGGGGGAATTGAAATTGCCCTGATTTCTGTTCCTGAGAACTTTCCTCCGGGTATCAAGCCACCGATTACTGTTTCGTGCAGAAGAAGGGGCGAAATACTCGGGCGAACGGTTTTTATGATTTCTTTGACAAAAGCAAATGGCCTCCAGTCTTCCTTTCCCGTGGTTGCAAATGTCCGTCGGTTTCACAAGGTTTTTGTTTTGAATTCTAATGTATCCCGTCGTCACATTTTAACGGAAAAAGATATTCGGCCTGAAACCCTGGAAGTTACCTGGTCCAGAAACGAAAAGCCGGCTGACAATTCTTTCATTATTGGCAAGCGCGCCAAACGGAGGCTGGAAAAGGGACGCATGATTACCCGATCGATGCTGGAGGATGTGCCTGTTGTTGAAAGAGGCGAACCCACCAATATGCAAATTCACTCGAAAAATTTAAACATCACCATGCCCGTGGTGGCGTGCCAGGACGGCATTATTGGTGAAGAAATTAAAGTGAGAAACAAATCAAACGGCGCTTATTACATTGCGCAGGTTCAGGATGCACAAACCGTCATTTTTAAATATAACAAGAGCTTGAGATGAAAAGATTATTGTCTTTATTATCGCCCCTTTACATTATCATTTTAATGATCCCCGTGCCAAGACAGTGTCAGGCACAGCAAGTTTATACATCATCTTTGTTTACAGACCATCGCGCCAAACAGGTCGGAGATGTCGTCACTATTTTGATCGTTGAATATTCCAGTGCCCAAAGTGAAGCGAACTCCAAATCGAGCAAAACCAGCGACCATGGCTTTTCGTCGTCGGGTGGAGCGAAATCGCTGGCTTATATGCCGCTTTACGGATTGAAAGGACAATTCAAAAACGGGTTTGATAACGGTGCGTCCACTTCGCGCAAAGGCAGCTTAACCGGTAAAATTACGGCAACAATCACCAAAGTGAATGAGAACGGAAATTTGGTTATCGATGGTCTGCGGGAAGTGACGGTAAACGGCGAAAAAGAAAAGATCGGGATTTCCGGCACTGTACGCCCCGAAGATGTTAGAAGCGATAATACGGTCTATTCCTACAATGTTGCCAATGCGAGAATTCTTTACCAGGGAAAAGGCCTTGTCGATAAAGGACAGAGACCCGGAATTTTGGATAAATTGTTGGGATGGATTTTTTGAGGTGGTTGATGATTGAAGATTGGTGGTTGGTGGTTGGTGGTTGGTGGTTGATGGTTGATGGTTGATGGTTGATGGTTGATGGTTGATGGTTGATCTATTCAGCATCCGTTATCTGGAATCCGGCATCCGTTATCCAATAGTGTATGGGATATTTAGAATGTATTGTAAAATGAGAATTATGAGACAGGCCCATTTTTTTCTAGCTTTGGCGCTTTTAGTGAGTGCAAGCCATTTAAGTGCGGCGACCCGGATCAAAGACCTGGTGGATATTAAAGGCTTACAGTATCGCCAGCTTATCGGTTACAGTCTTGTTATTGGGCTGGATGGCACAGGTGATTCGCGCCGCGCTACAATGACAGTCCAGGCTGTGCGCAACATGCTGACGAAAATGGGGATGAATCTTCCGCAGCACAATTTAAATGTGCGCAATGTGGCTTCTGTGATCGTGACGGCAAGAGTTTCACCGTTTGCCAAACCCGGAAGTAATGTGGATGTTTCCGTCTCGTCGCTTGGAGATGCTTCAAGTCTTGAAGGCGGAACTCTGTTGTTAGCGCCATTGGCGGGGCCAGGTAATCAGGTCTATGCCCATGCCCAGGGGCCGGTGAGTGTCGGTGGCTTTAGTATTGAAACGATAAGCGGAGAGAAAACGAGAAAAAACTATACTCTCGTTGGTCGTGTTCCCGGTGGAGCAACGATCGAACGAGAGTTTGAATTCAGTTTTGTACAAGACCAGAAAATGGAAATGTTGTTGCGCGAACCGGATTTTACATCTGCAACGCGCATTGCGGATGCAATTAATAATGAGCTTGGCAGCGGTGTGGCAAACGCTGTTGACCCGGGTCGGGTTGAACTGAAATTGGCCGATCCGACGAAAACAATGTCAATCGTTGCAAAGATTGAAGGGTTGGAGGTGGACGCTGATCAAGAAGCGAGGGTTGTGATAAATGAACGCACGGGCACTGTGGTTGTAGGCCAGCAAGTTCAATTGTCACCCACTGCCGTAGCTCATGGTAATTTGACGATCAAAATAAGTTCCATGCCGTATGTTTCGCAACCGCCTGCATTCTCGAACGGTTCGACTGTGGTGGTGCCGCAAACCAGTACACAGGTCACGGAAGAAAAGGGTGGCAGCGTTGCTGTTTTGAAAGGCCAGACCAGTGTAGAGGACCTTGCTTCCATGCTGAACACTTTGCAGGTTTCACCGAGAGATATTATTGCTATTTTTCAGGCCCTTAAAGTTGCGGGCGCGTTGCGAGCTAAACTGGTTATAATGTGAGAACTCTGGTGCGAAAATGAGTCTTCAGGAAATTAAACCCGATTATATTCCCGTCAAAAAGAGTCAGCCAAAGCAGGTGGACCGTGAGCGGCTGCGAAAGATTTGTTCCAATTTTGAAGCGATTTTTGTAGGAAAGCTTTTAAAGTCCATGCGCCAAAGCAGCGGCAACGATTCGCTTTTTGGGGACGGACTGGGGGCGCAAACGTATCAAAGCATGTTCGACTCGAAGCTCTCTGAAAAGATTGCTCAGGATGGCGGCTTTGGCGTGGGCAGATTGTTATTCAATGAATTATCTTCGCGCCTTCATTTTTCGGAAGATAAAAAAGAAATGCAGCCGGTCTCATTAAAAAAACTGGTCATGCCGCCGGCAAAATCTTTTAGCGGGAAACCGATTGAACAAACAAAGGGCTATCATGAAATTATTAAACAAGCTGCCAAAAAATACCGTTTACCCGTTCATCTGCTTTATGGAGTTATTGCCCAGGAGTCCAATTGGGACCCCAGGGCAGTTTCCCAAGTCGGTGCAAAAGGGTTAATGCAACTCATGGACGCTACCGCTGCTGACATGGGAGTAAGGAATCCTTTTGATCCGGCGCAAAACATACACGGCGGCGCCAAATATTTACGCCAACAACTGGACCAATTTCAGGGCAACGTCGAGTTGGCTCTTGCAGCATATAACGCCGGCCCTGGCAATGTTGAAAAATACGGCGGTATGCCGCCGTTCAAAGAGACGCAGGATTATGTCGAAAAAGTGCTTTCGCATTCAAGAAAATACAATCAATTATTAAGTCACATAGGAAACGAATCCGATTAATTTTATGAATGAACCGATGCCTGAAATTATTGAGAATATGCAGACGGAGATTGACGACACCTGGGTTGAGGAACTCATCAGTTTGACTCAAAAAGAAATATACTCATACCGGATGTTTCTGAACCA
>JAACEJ010000623.1 GCA_011682565.1 Actinomycetota bacterium
CAAATATAGTTTACTTTGTCATCAATATCAAGCTTTAATTTTATAAACCTTTATTTTATGTAGCATTGTTAAGTAATATCAGAAACACACCCCATGCCATTCGTTCTTTTAATCCTGGCAACAAAACTGTTGCAAAATAAAAAGCTGTTTTATGGATTATTATTTCAATACCTTTTAATCTGTGTAGTATATAACGGGTACATTGTATTTTTTAGAGCGCACGGCGTGTTCTTTGTTCAATGATATGAAATGCTTGTTTAACGCAGCAAAAGCGGCAGTGACTTCTCTTCATTTGAGTACATAAACACATCCCTGTTAGTATTTTTTTGAAGTTGGGACAGGAATTTATAGCCCTTAAATATCCCGGGAGGCAGAGTCGAATTTACAAGTTTTCTTATTATCAGGCCAATGGATGATAATGCAGGCATGGAAATTTTCGCATGGCTTGTCCTGATAACCATGAAAGCCGGCGACGCCGCTTACTATTGGCATGGACACAGGCCGCGAACAATGCACCTACAGCCGCCGCGTGCGCGAAAAGGATGAAGAATATCAATAATCCCCGCGGCACAGATAGCAGCGACGTTCAATTATTGTTTTATGACTTTTGATTCTTTCATGCAGCGGCTGTAATTTAAAAAAGGGTATTTAGGATGGAAAAATTGATCAACATTACCATTGAAAAATTGCCCGAGGGCGTTTATCTGGCGACGTCGGATGATATTCAGGGGCTCGTCGCGCAGGGGCGAACCGTGTCCGAGACTATGGAAATAGCACGCGATGTCGCCCGACGTTTGCTTGAAGCGCAAAGCGAACGCCATCAAACGCAACATTTAGCCGACGTTGGCGATAAAGAAACCTTTCCACTTGTCGTGGCTGCCAGCTGTGGGGCGACTGGCCGGATTTACTTACAGAGGGATTGTTAAAAAATTAAAGCGATTCGGATTTGTCTTTGGTCGTCAAGCCGCAGGAAGCCATGAAATCTGGTACAACCCTGAAAGCGGACGCTATACCACGATCGCCAATCATCCCGGCGAAGGAACCTCTCAGAGCGAGCCTCAAACAGGCAGATATCGATATTAAAGATTTTCTAAATTGAATAGCCGAGCTTTTACACGACCAAAGGAAGCCCTTCGGCTGCCGCGTGGGCGACAACAAGGATGAAAAAAGTCAGTAACCGCTGCGGCACAGATGTCGGTTTCTTTTGTATTTTTTCTTACAACTTTTGTCCTGCGACTTGCGACTTTACCTTTTGACTTTTTGACGTATTTATTAAGGTTATCTTTGTTGAGCAAGCGGTTTAAAACCGATGCCGCAAAAAAAATAATTTCATTTCATTAACTCTGGTCGTGATATGAAAAAACAAAGAATAGAATACAAGTCCCCTGTAGACGCCCTTGTCGCCGTCGCCAAGCATCTCAGTACTTTTGAGGATCGGTACAAAATGGCGACCGAAGATTTTTTCGATAGATTTCATAAAGGGCAAATGGAGGACTCTATCGATTTTATCGAGTGGTCAAATGATTATCAGCACTACCTGGCCATAAAATTTGACATTGAAAAACGCTTGCGGCACGTTGCTTGATGAACTGATCAAATATCTGCGCGATCTTGAGATAGCCGTTTTGGGATTAGAGAATGCTTATGTTGAGTATTATGAAGAAGAAGTCTTGGCAGAAGATAGAGTCAATTTAAAAATTAGAATACGTTTTGAAAGCGGGCATCTATTAGAGTTGAATGAGGCGGTTGTCGTTGCGAAAGGGCATATTGCTCACCTCGGCTATCGTTATCATTTTCAAAATGAACGAGACGATCTGGTATTTCGGTACGATAACACGCCGCATTTTCCCGAGTTGGCCAGTTTCCCTCATCATAAACATTTGCCGGCTAAAGTTATTGAAATAAAGCCGCCATCCATTTGCAACGTCATCGAAGAAGCGAAGAAAATACTGGCCTAAATGCTCACCAGGAGATAGTGGACCTTCAGACCCTGAGCCTTTCAGACATCACGACAAAAAAAATATTGAATTGTTCATTTTTCAAAAGTATATTATTGACGAACAAAATGATTGGTTGTGGGAAAATACGAAAAGCTGTTTCGTACGGTTCTTGACGGAAAATCTGATGCCAATATCAACTTTAAAGTTTGTAATTTGTGAAAGCGTGTTGGTTTTGAGGAGCGCGTTCGCGGCAGTCACCATCTTTTTCGCAAAGCAGATGTTGAAGAAAAACTAAACCTGCAAAAAGATGGCAATAAGGCAAAGATATACCAGGTAAAGCAAGTCAGAAGCCTTATATTAAGATACAAGATCGAGGTTTGATTATGTTGACAAAATATGAAATTATTTTATTTTGGAGTGATGCAGACGATTTGTTTGTGGCAGAGGCGCCTGAACTCTCCGGCTGTTTTGCTCATGGCGCCTCCCCGGAAGAGGCGTTAAAAAATGTAAAAGAAGCAATACAACTGTGGATTGATACGGCAACTGAATTTGGAGATATCATCCCAAAACCAAAGGGAAGACGATTGGTTTTTGCCTGACAGGGATGGTTTTTTTTGAGAATCGTTATTGCCATAGCCAAAGGGGCGGATGTCTTTTTTAATAATCCTGCGCCCCGGGAAATAATTCTCAGGCGATTAAATTGATAACAAGATAGACATGATCCTTGAAGGCCTGTACGCGCAAACACAACAACTCGACATCATTCGCACCGACATGAAAGCCATCGGCGGCACACTGGACCTGAGCGAACGCCGCCTGGGAAACCTGGAAGAACGCACCTTTGGCTATCGCGTACGCGACAAAGATGGGGGACGTCAGTAACCGCTACGGCACAGATGCCCGCTTCTTTTGTCTTTTTTCTTACGACTTTTGACTTTGTACTACATTCAAAAGGGATGACTGAGAATTGGAAAAAGCAACCCTCGAACAAACCCACGCCTTGTTGGAAAAACTGGCGGAATACGTGGGTGTGTTTCTGATATTACTTAACAATGCTACATAAAATAAAGGTTTATAAAATTAAAGCTTGATATTGATGACAAAGTAAACTATATTTGT
>JAACEJ010000624.1 GCA_011682565.1 Actinomycetota bacterium
TGTCTCCAGAAAACGTATCCGACTCCCAAGACAGCCATTAGACTCATTCCCACCGTGGCGCACCAAGTTAACGCTACATGAAGGTACACATACTTGATCGTGCTGCCGAGGGTCCTCTCCAGCGGAGCTAACCAAAGCACGAGTATGACGATTAATACCAACAGAACGGGTACAAACCACAAATCTTTCTTTATAATCATATATTTTCTAGCCTCCAAATTTGGGATGAGAATGCAATCCTTGCGTATCTTTTTCGCCCCGCTATCAGTTTTAAAAATAACAAAGTATTAGAAGATACCTTTGCAAAATCTATTGCACAAATCAAAAAGTTTAAAATTTCGTCCGCCAGCCGGCGGATTGAAAAACTTATCAATAGCGATGCTATTAATTGCATTTCCCGCTTTAGCCAGACAAATTTTAACTCTTTTTTCTTCATACAGAAGGTTTTGCAAAGGTCTCTAGAAGAAGGTTAATCAAGATTATTCAACTTATCACATTGCCTGATATAAATGATAATTTTTTATATGAGGCAAACATTAATAAATGATGGAGGATTTTTATCAGCGAGAATTTCATGGTTGAACCTTTACAAAGAACCCTCACTGATCAGTAAGGTATTAAATACGAAAAAGAAGATTTTTACCTATTATTTTTCCTTTTAATACAAAAAGCTCCATCTAAACAATTTTCCCCTGGTAAAATACCCTCATTTCACCGGATATTGGTTTTACTCAAGTTATTAACATTAACAGCAAAATTAGGAATGAAGTATATCTATAGGGCATTTTTTTATTATTTCAAAAGTAGAAGTTTCCTTGTTTGAATAAAGTCTTTTGTCTCTATAGTGAACAGGTAAACTCCACTCGTCATCTTTTTTCCTGAATTATCATTACCATTCCAAACCACCGAATAATAGCCGGCTGACTGGTTTTCATCAACTAGCATTTTCACTTCCTGCCCCAGCATATTGTAAATAGATAGAACAATGCGACCGGAAAGGGGAAGTTGATATTCAATGGACGTCTGTGAGTTGAAAGGATTGGGATAATTTTGTCCTAAATATAAATCTTTGGGAATAAGTGAGCCATTTTCATTTTCAATTGATGTTGTTGAAGATAACACTTCCACAAAAACAGGATTTTTACCAAGAGTGATTGTTACTACTCCATCAATGACTTGTTTTGTCTCCATGGCAAAGAAAGTCGGATAGTCTCCCTCATCTAAATCAGTGCCGCTTTCGGCATCGGGAACGACACACGTGATCTTCATCGAGTCCATATCTCCAACCAGTAAAGTAACCGTCGTCGTATCACCTTCGATATAAGTGGAATCATCAAACCAGTCCCACCAAGCCACATAAATCGGCTCGTCCGTTTCCGTTTTTATGAATTTATAGGCGTAAACGCTCTCCTCACTATCAAATAGGGTTTGGATAGTATCCCAATCGCTGCCTTCCAGTTTCTCAGTCATTATTTTATATGTATAATAACCAAGCTTTTTTACTCCCAACCCCAGATCATCCGAATCCTGACCATCGTAGATTAGGCCGGTGTGGTCGAAGTAGCCGTCATCGTGTTTAAAGCCTTCTATCAGACCAAAGGCCGGGAAGATTTTTTTCACCCCACTGACAAGGGAATATACATGCCGCTTGAGGTAGTCGCCGGCCTGCTGGCGTTCGGTCTGAAGAGGAAGGTCCAAAAACGGTGGAAAGGGCATGGACGCCGGGTCTCCTGAATAAGTCCCCATCTCGGTAATCCAAATGGGAAGATCGTCGGAAAAACCGGCTTCTGCAAGCGTTGCCCGGATGTGTGTCAGAACCTCCTGTCCGTCTGTCGGATTCCGCAGACGGTAGTCCCCGGTGGCATTACCGTACCAGTGGAAATCAAACACATCTACGTATTGCCCGGCGAGATCAGAGATAATTGGTGCGTACATGGTGTTGAAGTTTGTCACGTAATCATCACCCCCAATCATGCCCATTCCGGCCACACCTCCATTCAGGACAACGCAGTCGGAACACGCCGATTTGATTGCCTGATAGGTAATACGCTGTAATTCGGCAAAATCAGATTGGATTAAAACGCTGGGCTCGTTTCCTACCTGCCAGTACTTGATGGGATTCACCAAACCGGGCATGTCATTGATCCCGTCACCGTCATAGCGTTCTGCTGTTGCCTGAACAAACGTTACGTATTGAGCTTCGTCAATCGGCATGTACGAATCCGGAAGAGTATACCCCTGAGGAAAGCCCGGATTCTCCGGCGCAATATTAGCCAGAATATGAATGCCTGGCGGTACGCTGCCGTACTTATTATCGTACATACTGAAATCAAGAGTGGTATCGCTGGTGTCTGGTTGCACGATAAACCAAAAGGCATAAACCGGTGGGCGGTGCCAGCGGACGCCGATATTTTCAGCGTCCAAAAAACCGTTGTTCAGATACCCAGACTTGAAGATTCCTGCCGGATGAAAGCCAAAAGGTGAATCTTCAAAATTTTGGGCCATAGCTGAAGTTGTTAACATTAATATGGTTCCAATGACAACAGGTAATATGATCAAGAAAAACCGGTAGTGTGTTTTCGGAAATATTTTATTTACCTCACAATATTCTTTAAACTTAATGATATTAGTTTTTCAATAAGATAATTAGTTTTTGGACTCGTCTAGTACGTAGAGGTTAAAAATTTTATTTTTCAACCATGAGTACTCACCGAAAAGATTGAATTGGCTGTAATGCCTTTTGTTTTATTACTCCGGCATACATTAGCCGTATCAAAGATAACACAATACTCCTTGTCATCGCGAGGCGTGGAGCGACGAAGCGATCTCATTGATACCACAGCCTTTATGTCGCTCGTTCCTCTCTCCGCACAATGACAATATTATTACGACTAACCATTGCCGGAGTAATATAATTCATCAATCGTAATCATATTTGATCTTGTTCCACCGAACCCCCGCCACTCAAAGCGGGAAAGAACCGTTTAACCAACCCTGGCATCAGGGTTAAAGCAGCCAATAAGCTTAATGCTAATAATCCTTTGTATAACAGA
>JAACEJ010000625.1 GCA_011682565.1 Actinomycetota bacterium
GGAACAGCCTACCTGCATTCGGTGATGATTCAGGAAAAACGCGATATGCTGAAAGTCTGGAATATCGTTTTGATTCTTTTAACGTTTCTTTTGACCATCTTCGGCACCTTTATCACGCGCAGCGGCCTGATTGCGTCCGTCCACAGTTTTGGAGAATCGTCATTGGGGTGGATGTTTCTAGGATTTATGGGTGTCGCCCTCATAATATCGGTAGGTCTTCTTATCTACCGGCTGCCGAATTTGCGGAGTAAAAATCAGTTGGATTCCCTGCTTTCCAGAGAGAGCAGCTTCTTGTATAATAATCTGCTCTTTGTTGGAATCGCTTTTGCCGTATTTTGGGGTACGCTTTTTCCCATTATCTCCGAGGCCGTACGAGGCGTAAAAATTACGGTGGGGCCGCCTTTTTATAATGCGGTCATCACACCCATCGCCTTAACGTTGCTATTTCTTATCGGGGTGTGCCCTCTGATTGCCTGGCGCAAAACCACACTGAAAAATTTTCTAAAAAAGATTCTCTTTCCCACTGTTGTTTCCGTGACCGGGGCCGCTATATTATATTTTTTTCAAATTCGCTCCCTTATCGCCCTGGTTACATTGGCGTTGTGCATATTTGTAAGCATCAATCTCTTTTTGGAGTTTTTCAACGGCATGCGAACCCGTCATTCATTGTTGAACGAGGGGTATCTGCAAGCGTTATGGAATTTAGTCGCTCGAAATAAACGGCGATACGGCGGTCATATTATCCATTTCGGCGTTGTTATAATGTTTATGGCAATAAGCGGAAGTGCTTTCAATATGGAAAAACAGATAACGGTAAATAAGGGGGAATCGTTTCAAATTAAACGATACACGTTAAAATACGACGGTATATCAAAATATCCGACGGCCGGTAAAGACAGAGCGGTTGCAGTGTTGAGCATCTTTAACGACAATCACAAGACGGGGACCTTATATCCGGAAAAAGCCTTATTTAGAGGCCAGGAACAACCCACCACGGAAGTGGCAATCCATACAACCTTAAAAGAAGATTTATATGTAATTCTGGCCGGCTACGGCAAAGATTGGGCAACGTTTAAGGTGCTGGTAAATCCGCTCGTCATCTGGCTCTGGATCGGGGGGGGCATTATGGCTTTAGGGACCATAATAGTTATGCTTCCTGATCGCAGGAAGCGAAAGAAAGGCAAGGCAAACCCGGATTTTTCCACAGCCTGATTCGTTCATGGAGGAAATATGAAGTTTAAATACAGGCCAAAAACCTCAGCAGTTCTTATCGTAATTATTACAGTGTTATTTATGCCGGCAGTTCAAGCTTTTGCACTGACCGCCGGAGAAATAACCAAGGGCCTTACCTGCACGTGCAGCTGCAATATGCTGGTGAGCGCCTGCGAATGCGGGACGGCCCAAAAAATAACAACTCAGGTCTCTCAAATGATCGAAAAGGGGCTGTCAAAAGAAGAAATCATCCAATCTTTTGTAAGCACTCATGGGGAGAAAATTTTGGCGGCACCTACCAAGAAAGGGTTTAATCTCACCGCTTGGATCCTTCCTTTCTTGGCTATTATCCTGGGAGCGGGCGGCATATATATTTTTATAGATAAATGCTTGATTTCCAGAAAAGACACATCGGACGAATCTGAATATGACAATAAAAAACAGGTGACGAAAGCAAAATATTTGGATCTGTTTGAAAAAGAGTTGAAGGATTTTGAATTATAGGAGCCTAAACATTATGGAATATATTGTAATTATAGGGTTACTCCTTGCATCAGCCGTCTATATCATAAGTCCGTTGTTAAAACCCGGGCAAGCGGACGGAGCTTTTGCTCCCAAGACAGATGAAATGCTGGCGGAGTTACATTTTAAAAAAGAGGGTGCTTATGCAACCATCAGGGAGCTTGAATTCGATCTAAACATGGGAAAGCTATCAGCAGAAGATTATGAAACCTTAAAAGCTCAATACATGTTCGAGGCAGTCGGTTACATAAAAACGATAGATGAATTACAAATGAATAGAAACAGGCAAACAAGTCTGCCCGAAAAGGATCTGGAAAAAGAAATTGAACAGGAGATACCGGCATTGCGTTCAACGGGATCCGCCAAAACGGCCAATGTGTTTTGCAGCCAATGCGGCCAAAGAGCTTCTTCTTCAAACCACTTTTGTGCCAAATGCGGTACAAAGCTAATAAAACCTTAACACAAATATTTTAGCCAAGCGTTGCAGTTTAAGGAGAAAAACGAGGAATGAAATCAAAGTTTAAACCGATTCTGATCTCTATGGTTGTTTTATCCGTTATCGCATATCTCATTTATACCGGGTTAAGGGATACCATGACGTACTACCTAACGGTAAGTGAGGTGCTGGCTCAAACAGCTGAAAACCAGGATCAAACACTCAGAGTGGGGGGGAATGTTGCCCCGGGATCCGTGCGGTGGGATCCAAAGAATTTAATATTAATCTTTGTAATTCAAGACGAGAATGCGGGTATTACCATTAACTATAGGGGTGTTGTCCCCGATTCTTTCAAACCGGGAAGAGAAGTTGTCGTAGAGGGGACCTACACGGGTAATGGAACGTTCAATGCAACCACCATCATGCCCAAATGTGCTTCGAAGTATGCGTGACAGCGTCTATAAAAAAATTACAGAGTTACAACGATAAATGGTTAAATCACCGGAACAAGACTACATCATTGAAGCAAGGGAACTTGAAAAAAAATTTGGTTTTAAAACCGCCTTGCGCAAAGTGAACCTTTTTTTAAAAAAAGGTGATTGCCTGGCGCTCTTCGGCCCCAACGGCGCAGGAAAAACCACTTTGATTCAAATCCTGTGTTCCCTGATGCTGCCGACTTCGGGCATGGTTAAGCTTGCCGGACTCGACACCCGGTATGATCGCGAGGTTTTACATAAAATTATCGGCGTGATTGCACACGATACATTTCTATACAACAACCTTACGGCCGCTGAAAATCTGAAATTTTATGGAATGATGTATAATGTACCTCAACTGCATGAAAAGACCGAAGAGTTGATCAAATTGGTCGGCTTGAACG
>JAACEJ010000626.1 GCA_011682565.1 Actinomycetota bacterium
GTTCCTGGGGTTATGCGCGTTATGACCGCAATTACAAATCCGTTAATGAAATTTTGCGGCTACTCGTCTCATGTGCTTCCCAAAGCGGTAATTTCCTGCTGAGTGTAGCACCGGATGCAGATGGAACGTTTCCCATCGAGGCCGTTGAAAGACTGCGAAGCATTGGCCAATGGATGCGGGTCAATGGCAAAGCGATTTACGGTGCAGGCCCATCGCCGATTGGTGATCCCAATTTAGGATTAGAGACGCGAGTTGGCGACAAGGTCTATTTTCTCATTCAGCGTTGGCCCGGTTCCACGGCGCCTTTTGCGTGGTGCGGCAGCAAAGTAAAGTCGGCGCGGTTGCTCGCAAACGGACAAAAAGCGCGAGTAGAGCAAAAGGGTGACCGCGTCTGGCTGCACGATTTGCCTGAATATCCGATCGATCCATACCTGAATGTCATTGAACTGACATTCGAGGGGCAACCTCGCGCCTCGCAACCGGCATATCGTTAAAAACAGGCAAAACTATTTAGGGCAAAACTATTTCAGCAAATCATCATTTAAGCATTTTATATCAAGCTGAACAGTTACTTATTTTTAACTTGAGGAATAAAACAAATGAAGTTGCTTTGTCGCAACATACTATTCATTACATTATTTTTATTAATTTTTACCGGTTCCGGAAATGCACAGACGACATGGTCGGTTATTTTATCAAATGACCATATAAAAGATGAAGCAATAAGGGTTGTTCTTGATGACTTGCAGAATACAGGGAAGCAGTTCGGCTTGCAATTCAAAATTATAAATGACGGGAAAGCAATTTCTGATCATTCCATTATCGTTGGCTCTCCTGTCAGAAATAGATGTACGGCTGATTTGGCAAAAGCAAGAAAAATCCGCTTGCAAGGAATCGATAATCCCGAGGGCTATGAGATCATGACCAGGGACATCAACGGCAACAGAATAATCGTCGTTGCCGGAGGTTCGCTGATTGGGGATGTTTACGGATTGTACTGGATTTGGGACAGGCTGAGAGTTTACAAAAAAATTCCAGAACTAAATGTAAAAAGAGCGCCGGTTTTCAAAATACGTCATGCCTATCTCAACAGCAAGAAAAAGATAAGGCAATCTCTGCGATATTGTATTAATTATGTTTCCGGCCAGGATGCCCTGTTCCTTGTCCCCTGGCACGCCGAGCCGGAAAACACAGAAACTTTAGAAAAACGAAGGGAAATAAAAGATGTAATAGAATATGCCCACTCGCTGCACATCAAGTACTTTACAAATAGTTATGAATTTTTTTATCATCCGTCCCTGCTCAAAGAGTACGGCGCAACGCTGTCGCCCTCGGACCCTGCATTCTGGGATGCGTTGCAGGCAAAATACCGCATGCTTTTGCGGGCAATGCCGGAGCTTGACGGCGTTTGTACCGGCAACGGAGAATTGACCGGCGTTACCGGCAATTATAAAGCTTTTGACATCATGCTCGACGGCGAATGCTGCGACTGGAGCCTGGAAAAACGCTACCGAACATTTGTAAAAAAGATGTACAATGTTGTGGTTAAAGAATTCAACAGGGATTATTTCCAGGCAACTTGGGTGACCAATTCTTATGAACAACATTCGCAACCCGACATTTATAAAAAGATTTTCACCCGGGATGTGCCGACAAAAAACTTTTATGTCGTCCCCATGATTACCCAGAACGATCGCTGGTGGTTCCAGCCCTACAATCCCACATTTAATCTGACGCCTCACAATATGATCGCCGTGTTTCAGATGATGAGTTATCACGAAAGTCAAGGGACCAAGCTTTTCCCGACTTTTCCCGGCGCGTATTTTCAGGCGGCGCTGCAAACGATAGAAATGCCAAAGAAAAGCAACTTGAAAGGTATCAGTTGTGTTTACGTGCCGGAGAAAAATGGTTGGAATTCCCTGAGTCTGAACGCATACACTGCATACCGCCTGGAATGGAATTATAATGAAAACCTGCGAGATATTGCCAGAGATTTTGCTTCAATCCATTTCGGGCCAAAAGCCGCAGACGGCATGGCTGATATTCTTTTGCTTTCGCCGGTCGCCTACAAGTATGGACTGTACATTGAACCGGTTACCTATGGCGCGTTTAATTCACTCATTCAGATGCGCGTCGATACGTTTCCGGCAATGGGGTATCCGAATATTGATAACGGCAAAGAGCATATTCACTCTCTGCGCACGATTTATCTTCGCTGCAAGCCGTGGATTCCGGAAACTTTGATTTATCTGGATCATGGCGTTGAAACGGCAAACAGCATGTTACAAATTTTTCAAAATACAAGACCTCTTTTTGCCGATGCCGAGCTTGCCCAAAGAGTGGAAAATTCCCTGCAATACACTCGATTGCTTGTTCAAACAAACAATTATTATGTGAGAACATTCTTTGCCTACTTTGAATATTGGGATAATCCGACTAGTGAAAACAAAAACAAGCTTGTAGAAACATTCACCAAACTCACAGCTATACGAAACAAATATAAAACGCTGCAATTTCACTACAATCTTTTCGGTATTAACCACCTTTTGATTAACGTGGAACAAGCCCTGCAGGATTTGCCAAAAGCAAAAGAGAAAATGGCAACTCTGCCGAATTCGGATGAAATTACCCAGATAATAAAAAATCAACAGAAAAAATATACCCGGATTTTACAAGAGCATTCAAACGACGCTGTAAAATTCTTACATTGGCAAGGCAAAGTGGACGGACGTGATATATTGAAAATTAAGGGAAAGAATATAGAAATCGAACATCTTCGCTGGGATCCGATATACGCAATGGATTACAAGTTTCTGAGAACTCTGCCTGAAAAAAAATTGACCGTCATTCCAAAGGACATCGAATCCAGGCCCATGCATCCCTTTATTCTGGAGCAACCATGCCGGGGAAATAATTACACGGCGCAAGTTTATTTGTATGATATTCCCGGTGGTTATGGTACGTGTGAATTCGATCTGTATTATATTGCAAAAAGTCCGAAGGAATTGGGACTGGAAATTCCGTGGCAAACGAAACATTAAAATTACC
>JAACEJ010000627.1 GCA_011682565.1 Actinomycetota bacterium
TATCCGAAAATCGAAACACCACGGGTACAAAAATCGCGGGTTACTTCATCAACAAAATATCGCCCTCCGACGTCCTTTCCATTTTGAGATCCTGGAACATGAATAACACCCCGCCTTTGGATGAAAAAGAACTCCAAGCTATAGCAAAATCAGTATCCAGGTATCAGCCAGACGTTTTAACAAAGCACAAGGTTGATATCTCGAACGTTTATGACTCGGTGCGGATGATCGAGGAATATAAAGAATATATTCAAACACTTAAGCAAAACCGCTTTATTACCGGAATTCATCAAATTGACAAGCTAATTCGCGGCGTGGCCGGGGGCGAGGTTTTAACCATTATCGCAAGATCCGGATCATTCAAAACCGCCATGCTTCAAAATCTTCTGAAAAATTATATTGATAATTCATCCTGGGCCTCCGCATTTTTCTCTATTGAGATGCCCGTGGCAAGTCTCACTGAAAGGTATCTCGAAATCCTGGATGGATGCACCGGCCAGGAGGTTGAGAATCTATTCGCAGATCCTTCGAATATCGACATTCAACGAATCGCCGAGAACAGTTTCAGACATGAGCTCGACAAACTTTTTGTTGTACCCACGCGGGTGTCTCTTGGAGATATCGCCTCTTACGTGCAGCTGATCGAACGAGAAAAAAATATCAAAGTCGGGGTTATCGGTATCGATTACCTGGGACTTATGGAAGGTCCAGGCATCAGCGAATATGAAATCGTGTCCAGGTTGTCGACCGGTCTAAAATCAACCGCCAAACTCCTCAACATCCCGGTCGTCGTCTTGTGCCAGGTGTCCAGAAAAGGGGGATCCGGCAATGACGAGATCACACTGGATATGGGCCGCGGATCGGGCGCCATCGAGGAAAGTGCCGATTTTGTTTTGGGACTGTGGCAAGCCGCCGATGAGAACGGAGAAAAGCAGCTGATCTGCCGGATCTTGAAAAACCGAAAAGGGCCTGCTGGAAGCCGTTGGATACTCGACTTGACGCCGCATGCGCTCCATATTGGGCCGGAGGCTTTGTCTTGCAAACCGGTTGAGGTCATAGTGGATAGTTACTGATGAAACACGGAAATTGGATACCTATATCAAAGGGGTTTTTGAAGCATCTACCGAAAGATCGAGCTTTTACAAAACTTGAAGCGGCCTTCTCGCTCCAGATGGATTATGATAGTAAAAACGCTGTGACGATAACAGGTTATGCCAACTTGTGGAGATGGTCGAGAAAAAAAGTCAGAACATTTTTCAACACCATAGGCGTGAATATTATTTACCCCGAAAATACAAAAAATAAGCAGAACCAAAAGGGACAGATCAGTATACAGATAAGGGACAGATCGGGCGAAAAAAAGGGACAGATAAATTTCATTGATAACAAGGAGATACAAGACCAAAAGGACAGATGCAACGAAAAAAAAGAACAGATAAGGGACAGATCGGGTTCCACTACTAGAGAAACTAGAGAAACTAAAGACAAGAACTTATGTCCACAAGAAAACATTGTGGACCTATACCACACACTCTTACCTGGCTTACCCAAGGTTAAGGTCTGGTCCGAAACGCGGCAGCGAACTCTTCGCGCCCGCTGGAACGAGGCGGTGCCGAACAACAACGGACTTAAAAGCAACTGCATCGAATGGTGGGAAGGATTCTTTAGACACATCGGAAAATCTGACTTTTTGATGGGAAGGATCACCGAGAGCAACCGGAAACCGTTCAGGCCCAACCTCGAATGGTTTATCCAGAAGAGTAATTTCATCAACATTTTGGAAGGTAAATATCACTAATGCTTAGAAATATAGACGATAAAAGCAAATTTGCGATTTATGAATTTATAGCGGATCTAGGCAACCTAACTGGTCCTGAACTGAGCGAGGAAACGCAGCATCGATTTATGGAAAGAATCTATGAATTCACCCAATCGATTGGACTAACAGAGGATTTTAGCGATATAACAATTTTTTTAGCAACGCAACAAAGCAACTGAACGGATACAGCAATGAAATCACATATTGAAGTAAATCAAGAGACCGGCGTTCGATGTTTGACGGTTTTTTATGATCGTCATTTAGACAATTTTAACCAGGCTATCGAAAAGGGGTTGTCGGACCATGGCTTAAAACACGGCGAAGCAACTGTTATCGCTTTGCCAAAAACAATGAAATGCACAGCACCATATGAGGAACTGAGATAATGGGCAGACCGGCAAAAATCGACATCGATATTCTTGAGCGCATGCTTCGTGAAGAAGGAAAAAACCAAAAAGAGTGTGCAGATTATTTCGGCGTTTCCAGGCCGGCAATATCAATCGCTGTGAAAAAACAGAAAATATCCGTCATCCGAAATGCAGCCGCAGAGCACTCGTCGGTTATTGTCGAGAAAAAACTAAACGCGATTGAGCAGCTGCAAAAGATCAATACCGACGCAAACGAGCTGCTCGACCTGTGTATGAAATGGCAGCGCGGAGATGACGAGGCCCTGCGCATCCTGGAAAGCCAGGTCAAATACATCATGGTCGGGTCCGGGCAGGATAAGGAGGCTGTTAAAGAGTTTAAATTCAAAGATCCACGCGAGTTGGCATTAAAAGCCATGGCCGAGGTCCGGAATCAGCTTCGCCTACAACTCGAAATATTTAAAACTTTATACGATTGCGAGGCGGTTAAAGAGTTTCAGGATGAACTCGTCACCTTCCTGGGTGAAGTAGACCTGGGGGTAAGAGACGAATTTATACGCAGGCTCCGTGAAAAAGGAGTTATACGGTCAATTTTGGAATTCCCGTCAAACTGAAAGGAGAAAAGATGATTGATGACGTAATTCAAAAACACAAGGAGGCAGCTGAAAAGGCCCATACGGTTTTAGATGATAGTAAAGAACTGCAGGCAAAGATCCGCGAAGGCTTGGAACGTCTTGATTCGGAGATTACCAAGGCAAAAACAGAAGTTCAAGTCAACGAATGGGGCGTGATCGGAATGTGGTGTAGCGGTCTGGTTAGTGACACACCCGGATTTAGAGAGCAAATTTTATTTTTGGAAAACAA
>JAACEJ010000083.1 GCA_011682565.1 Actinomycetota bacterium
GCAAAAGGCCGGAAATTATGGCGATTGTCATGCTTGTTTTTACGCTTGCTATTGTTCTGATTATTTTGATTATTATGCGCAATAATTTTCCCAAATTGCCGCAGAAACCGCCGCAATTACCTGCAAAACAGCATGTGGCCATTTTGGATTCCACCTATTACAATTATAATTTTTACTTTTCGATGCAAATTCCCTCTACCCGCTGGAAAATGAAAATCCTGAGCCGTGATACCGGCCTGGCAATAGCTGATACAACGCAACCTATTTTATCCCAGGTTAAATGGCTTTTGGATATGGAAAGAAATCAGGATGGAGAGAAACCGGCAATTGCCCGTGCAGGGATTTTTGCCTGGCCTGCGGAAGTAAATGCAAAAGACATGACGATTGATGTTTTAGCTGAACTTTTGAAAAAATACGAAACGCCGCAACATCGCGCCAAAATACTTGTGCCCGTCAGCACACCGGCCCATCGAATAATGCAAGGGGCATTTTTTGTTGCTGTTTTCCCAAAGCATCCGGATTTGTCTTATCCCGTTTGGATTGTAAGCTTGTTGCCGCGAGGAAATTGGGCTTATATTATTATCGGAGAAACGACTGAAAAATACTATCCTATGGTCAGAGATGATTTGCAAAAAATTGTCAGCCGTTTTGAACCGATTTCCAAATTAAAGCGGGATTAATTCGTGCCTGTCTGAAAAGTCGGTTGAATGGTAACGTCGACCTCCGGGGCGACAAGTGAAATAAATAAAAGTCCTGCTTCTTTTATAGACTCGCAGACTGAAACTCTGCATTACGTAACAATACCCGTTTTGAGACAGGCACTCATTACTTTTCTCTTGATAAATTTGTAACAAGTCGTTATGTTCTTTCTCTTCATAGAATGATAGCAATGTAGTAATTCTAAAAAGTATATGCAATTCGTTCTATAAAGATAATCTTACCCTATAATCCGTAAACCTAAATTATCTCGTTGTTTTCCATGTGGAATTCTGAAAAAAGAAAGGGAGCACTATGCAGCAGCACTTTTTACTTATCGACAAGGCTATTCTGTTAGTCTATTTTTTCGGAGTCATTCTTTTTGGTATGTATTTTCGCAAGAGAAGTAACACTGCCGATGGATTTATGATTGCCGGCGGTCGTCTGCCAAGCTGGGCGGTTGGTCTCTCGATGCTGGGCACATTCATCAGTAGTATTACTTTCATTGCTTATCCCGGGCAATCTTATAATTACAACTGGGATGCAATGATGTTTTCTTTTACGCTTCCTCTGGCGGCTATTGCTGCAACACTCTATTTTATTCCCCTTTACCGTACCAAAGTCCGCGTTTCGGCTTATGAGTACCTGGATAACAGATTTGGCGGCTGGGCGCGCATCTATGGCAGTGTCAGTTTTATGTTCGGTTCGTTAACACGAATAGGCATGATCCTCTTTCTTGTTTCTCTGGTGATCCACAATCTTACAGGCTGGTCTTATTCTTCGATTATCATCGGAACCGGCATCGGCGTAACGCTTTACACAGTGATCGGTGGTATTGAAGCAGTGATCTGGACGGATGTCGTGCAGGTTATCATTTTATTAGCAGGCGCTATTTTAACAACGATTATTTTACTTTTTGATATGCCAAATGGTCCGGGACAAATTTTTACTATTGCAAATGAATATCACAAGTTTTCACTGGGCAACTGGCGCTTCGATCTGGTCCAACCAACAGCCTGGGTTGTTTTGTTGTACGGTATCATGGAAAATCTCCGTAATTTTGGCGTTGATCAAAATTATGTGCAAAGATATCAAACGGTACGTACCGCCAAGGATGCGTCAAAATCCGTGTGGACAGCCACGCTTGCCTATATCCCTATTTCCGCTCTTTTCCTTTTTATCGGCACTGCGCTTTTTGCTTATTACCACATCCATGTGGATCAATTGCCGGAAGCGCTGCGAACCGGTGTGGTTGGCGATAAAATATACCCGCACTTTATTGTATCGCAACTGCCGGTCGGGGTGCGCGGTTTGCTTATCGCTGCGATTTTTGCTGCCGCTATGTCCAGCATCGATTCGTCACTCAATTGTGTCTCTTCGCTGACTCTTTTGGATTTTTATAAAAAATATTTCAACAAAGAGGCCGATGGCAAGCAGGAAATGAAAATGCTGCATATTTACACCGTCGTTTGGGGCGTCCTGGGAACTGCAACCGGCCTGGCCATGACAAAAATTCAGAGCGCTCTTGAAACGGGTTGGCAGTTAGGCGGTATTGCCGGTGGCGGTGTTATCGGTTTGTTCCTTTTGGGAATTATGTTCAAACGGGTCGGACGATGGCAGGCTATCGTTGCTGTTACAGCCAGTATTTTTGCTATTGCCTGGTCTACATTTGCGCGTAACTTGCCGGAGGCCTTGAAATGGTTTGAATGCAATTGGAACACGCGAATGATTGGTGTTATCGGCACGATTACGTTGCTTGTTGTCGGCATTGGGCTGAGTCTGTTATACCCCAAAACCAAAGGAGAAAAGGAAATGGAAAATTCAAACGGTCCAATGATCGGAATCGGCATCGTCGGTTTTTTAATTGGAGGCTTTATTGCCTTTCTGGCTCGTCCATCTGCATTATTAGTAGGACAGCTTCCTTTTAAATATGTTATTTCAAGAGGGGCAAATCTTAATGGAATGGATCAAATACTAGTGGCAATTGCGAAGAAATCTTTTAATATTACTCTTATTGGTGCGATCATTGGAGCAATTGCCGGAATAGTCATAGGCTATTTTGTTGGAAAAAAGAAAAATGTTCAATCTGGATCTTGATTTTCACAAGATCATAAGAGGAACTTGGTATAACCGCATTAACTTTGACTGGTAAAAGCTGCATAGCGAAGCAACGCAGCTTTTACCAGTCGGTTCTCTGTTTTTCCAAAAACAAAGGGATCTTGAAAACAGAGTAAGGCTATTTCAGTAGCTTATTTAATGCAAAGTGTTATTCAGCTTTTAAATAACACTTGACTTATGGACAGAAAACTTTGAATTTTTGAATTTTATCTTGAAAATTGCTGAAACGCTTGCCAGGAATATTTTATTCGTTTTGTACACCATAATAAAATTGTGGTGTTGGTTCAATTTATCACAGCACCATGATTTATCGTGGAGCTTATACTATTGTGAATTGAATGAGAACTGCTTTTGCAGTTGAATATCCGGTTGATAAACTTGCCCATCCATAATTGAGATTTTACGCTTTTAATATCTTTACAAGGTTTGTTGAAAATAAAAAAGGCCGCACTTTTAAGTACGGCCTTTATTCATTTAATAACTTGTTTTTTATCCAGGAAAAATGCAAGATAGAGAAGCAGCGCAGAATAAACTATCACGATGAGAAATGTGACAACGGCATTGCCTGAATAGAGATTGATTTTTCCAAGGTTTGGTCCTAAAAGTGATTTAATGCCTGGGAAAATTAGAATATAAATCCAGCCGGCAATGAGACCGAAAATCGTACCAATAACGGCATCCAACCGTCCTTCTCCAATGCTGACGATGAGGGTACCGGGACAATAGCCCAGAATAGCCATGCCGATGCCAAAGAGAATGCCGCCGACAATAATGCCGCCAAGAATAAAGGGCTTCACATGAAGATTGGCTGCTCCAAATTGCATTTCAATGAGAAGAAGAATAGCACTGGTTGCTATGGAAGCCAAAAGAATCTTGGGTACGGTAAAATCTTTCAGCATGGCAAAACCACCGATTTTATCAAAGGTATTAACCCTGGAGCGCTGAAGGATAATTCCGAAAAGGAAACCGAGAATTATGACTTTAATCATTTCGCCCTCCCATAGAAAAGTTTTCCGGTGATCAGAAAAGAAATGATGACCACAACCCCGAACGTTAAACTGCTGACCGATAGCTGCATGCCGCCGGAAAGGATGTGACCGCTCGTACAACCTCCGGCAATCCTGGCGCCCAGGATGAGCAGGAATCCACCAATCGCGGCCCACAAAATTCGCTTACCTTTGTTTTCTCCTTTAACTTTGCTCCATCGGCTCGGAATCAGTTTCAGCTTAAAATCACCAAAAGCAAGTGAGGAAACAAGCCCGCCAATGAACGCACCGATTAAGAAATACAATTCCCAGTTTCCCGGTCGGGCGATGATTTGCATGTAAGCGGCGCTTTTCAGATTTGCGATCAAGCCTGCTACGTAAGGAAACATGGTCGAAGCGCCGATGGGGCGGTTGGAAACGTGTACGTTCATGACGAAGACGTTAAGCACACCCAACAGAATTCCGGCCCAGAGCCAGTGCAGTGCTTTACCTTTTTTCATTCGATAGTCCTTATTTTAGAATCCACTGACCAATCCCAGAATAAAACGGTTGGCGTCCATTTGCATATCTCTTGTATATTCGCCAATCATTTTTAGATTTCTGGTAATGAGAAAGTTAACATTAAAGGTTGCTGTCTCGTAGTTATATTCTGAAAACTTGTGCTTTATTCTGTTGTAGAGTAATGTGTAATAAAATCGCGAGCGATCGAGTTTCGGTGAGTAGGTCAGTTCGAAAATATAACCGTCGGTTTCCAGATTCTTCCGTCGGTCGAGATGATCGAGATATATTTCAGAATCCGTGCGTTTCAGGTACTGCGCCGCGATGTCAACCTTACCAAGACTCAGGTTAATATCCGGCCCCCAATAAGTAATTTTATCGTTGTAGTTAAAAAAATCGTTCCAGCCTTGGTAAAGGATTTTTTCTTTGCCTTTATAAAAGAATCCGCCAATGCTTAGCCATTTGCCCAAACTCTGATTCATGCGAAAAACATAATTTTTTGCATTGTTATCATCGAATTTTTTATCTTCACCGGCTTCGCCTTTACCGTTACCGTCGACAATCATGGCAACAAAATCGCAAAATCGGTACCGGTTTTTTCAATGTTGTATGTCAGTGTTACGCCCCGTTCGTACGTCAGGTTTGTGCGCGACGGTCCGAATCGCTGTTTCAGGATCATATAATCTTCAAAAGTCAGGCGCAGCTCTCTTTTCCATATCGGATCGGACGTCTGGAACTGGCCGACCATGATGTCGAGATTTATGCCGAACACATTGTCGAAATGAATGTATGCGTCTTCAATGCCGGCGATTTCTCCGCGTTCCGACATGTAAAAATAAAAGTAGTAGCCGATATTTTTGGCCAGTGTGCCTCCCGAGAGAAGTTTTAATCCCCAAGGGGATTGAAAGTCTGTTTTGACCTCACTTTTGGGTTCATAAACGCCGAAAGCATCAAAACGTACAGCTATCGGAAAAGTACGGTTAAGCCAGAGCATGTCATCACCGGCGGAAATATAGTCGCGGGATTTTTCATTCTCTTTTAAAATAAAGCCGTTGCCTGCAAACTCGTCTCCGTAAGGTTTAAGCCGGGGAAAAGGAGAGTGGCATGTTGTGCAGGAAATTTTATAACGCCGGGCAAACGCCGGAACACCGAGATAATCTGCGACCGGTTTGACGAGCTTTTGGTAATTTAATTTTGCGGTAAATATTATTTTTCCGGTCGGGATGTCTTCCGGCAATTTCCAGGTGTAGGTTTCGATTTTTATCTCGCGTGGGCCAATGCGATAGTCCACGCCCAATGATTTGGTATTCCATTGCATGATTGTCATAACGCCGTTTGCATCGAAATACGGCATGCGAAAAATTCGATCGCCAATGGGGACGCCGTCTCGCTGCAAACCGGGAAAATCGGGAATTCCTTTGGCGATACCAATATCTTTGTAAGCCAGTTCGTCGGCTGCAATGGTATATTCTTCACCTTTAAAACCTTTCTTGTCAACGGGAAGGTGATATTCTTTACCGTTTGCATCTTTGGCGGTAACGTCCAGCCACATGATTCGATCTTCAACAGAACCCGTCGGTACTTTGTGGCCGCATTTGCCGTTAAAAAGCTGTACCTTCAGGACAACTGCACCATCGTATTCCACTTCGCGTTCTTCAGGATGCATGCGTATTTCAATGGCTCCGGCGAGCTTGCCAGGATCATGCGCTCCATGAAACAAGTGCTGCGCGACCCCATATCCTCCTGAGCCATTTTTGCGTTTTTGCCTTTGCCTTTGGGCATGTGACATTGCTGACAAGTGACGCCTTGTTTGGAATACGGCCCTTCCTGCCATTCAATTAGCGTGGATTTCACCCAAATACCAAAAGGATTTTTTTCATTATGACATGTGCCGCAGAACTCGGCTTGGGTATAGAGTTTGTTAAATTTTGTGTTGTGGTGCGGTGAGGCCGGGTTTTGCTCCGTATTTTACCCTGCCCGGTTTGGATTGAAAATTAAAGTTAAACGGCTGCTCTCCTTTCTGTCGATAAAAAAAGGCCCTCTGAACAGGCCTTTTTTGCAGCGCGAGAAAAAGCTATTTTGCAATCCACAAACCGTGCAAATTACAATGTTCGCGAACCTTGACGACGGCTTCATCCACATCGAATTCAGCCTCCGGCGTATCACCCGGATTCAGCCACTTGCGCAGTATTTTTGCAGTAGTGATGACTTCGATCCACTGAATCCAGTGTTTCTCCTCCATCGGATGGGTCACTTCACCAACTGTGACTTTAACTTGCCCGTCTGATTTTTCGACAACCGGGACATGTTTTTCAACGGCTGCATCCTGATCATTCTCTTTAATCAGGTCCATCTCTTGGCCGCAGCATACCAAGGTACCGCCGCCAACATGCAGCACTTCTACTATATTACCGCATATCGCGCATTTATAGACATGCATTTTTTCCATGATTATTTTCCTCCTGTTTTATTTGATGTGGCCTTTTTTCACTTGATATTTTGGGTTATATTCTCCTCTTTTCTTAAATCCCGGGAAATTTCTCATGTGGCTGTAGCGCGGGTAACTTTCGAAAATATCTCCATACCCCAGCATGCGCGGGTCACCCTGTGCTTTTAGCTCGTTCTGTAATTGGATTTTCAGTTTGTTTTTAATGGCCTGAAATGCCGGTACATTGGCGAGATTTTTCAAACATGCGGGATCATTCTTCATATCGTACAATTCTTCGGCAGGACGCTTGTCAAATCCCAGGTGGAAGAAAGATTTCACTTTAGGATCATTTTTATGTTGAATCATAAACGTTTTTGTTGGCGAGCCGTCGATGTCGTGATATCCCTCCGGTTCACCCGAGCCTGTGGGATTGCCTGCCGGCCAGCGACCGGGTTTAACATTCCAGATATACAAATAGTCTTTCGTGCGTATTGAACGACAGGGGTACCCCAGATTATCCGGCCTTGCGTGGGTGTGGCGTTCGCGGCCCGTCAATATGTGCGTTCGGGTTTTATCAACATAACCTTCTTTTTCAGATGTTAAAATGTTTAAAAAGCTTTTCCCGGTTACCTGTTCAGGAATCGGCAATCCGGCAGCTTGCAGGAATGTAGGCGCAAAATCTATGAAACTGATCAAATCGTCAACCACCCGCCCGCCTTTCACGCGTTGTGGCCAGCAAATGGCAAGCGGCATGTGCGTGCCGTATTCGTAATTATTCGCCTTGGCTCGGGGAAAAGGCATGCCATTATCGCTGGTTACCACGACCAGCGTATTATCCAAATCTCCTTTGCTCTCAAGATATTTGAGCATTTTGCCCAACTGCTTATCGAACCATTCGATCTCGACGGCAAAATCGAGAATGTCGCTTCTGACCTCCGGATCATCCGGCAGAAATGGAACCCTTTTTACATCATCAAGTTTTTTACCAACTTTTAATCCCGAGCCTTTTTCATAATTTCGATGCGGTTCATGCCCGCCATACCAGAAACAAAAAGGTTCATCTTTAGGCTTGCGTTCATAAAACTCCTGGAAATTGGCCGCATAATCTTGGTCGCTGATACCGCTAAATGGCAGCTTTTTCAAGAGATGTCGGTTGAATTCCGGCCCGACCGGATTTCGCTTCCAGCCGCTCACTTTCCAGTTTCCCGGTGCCCAGGGTTTACCGGTATAGCCAATCCAATATCCTGCTGCTTCCAGCAAATCGGGATAAACTTTAAACTTTTTCGGAAAATTACTGTCATGGGTGCCGGCTTCTTCCAATTGCCAGATATATCGCCCGGTGAGTATGGCTGCCCGTGATGGACTGCATTGCGGTGCTGCGTCGTAGGCGTGCGTAAACAATATACCTTCTTTTGCGACACGATCGAAATAAGGCGTGTTAACAATTTTGCATCCGTTTATTCCCGTGTAAGCCCACGATTGATCATCAGAAATAGCGAATAAAATGTTGGGCGGTTTTTTGAACTTTGGCGAACGGCAGGCAATTGCTCCCAAAAGGGATAATGCGGAAAAACCAATCGAGCCACGTGCCGTCTTTTTCAAAAATTCTCTTCGACTTTGCAATGGTAACTCCTTTGATTTGTTGTTCTTTTATTCCGCTTTGGCCTGGTAAGGCGATTCCTATAATATCGTAAGTTTTTTGAAAACTGCAACAAAAAAATAATGATTACTCTGTTAGTGGTTCTTTATTAGAATTTTGTCTTGCTTTTGAGTGGAATTATAATTATAATAAGGCTCTTTTTTAGCGATTGCGATTTTATTCCAGGGAATGAAAAGTCCCTTTTTTTATGGCAAAACAGCCAGGTTTCCTCACCATTTTTTTGGTTGAATAGTATGGCAAAAAAACAAGACTGGATTATTGGCTTTTTCTTTTTTGGGGCCGTCATTGTTTTTATCTTTTTTATTTTATTGATCGTTTTTGGTATGGTGGGCAGTTCCAATGAGATCAGTTTTTCCGGTGCCGGAGAAAAGGTCGGTGTTATTGAACTGAACGGCATTATTACTTCTTCCCGGAGCATTGCAAAACAGTTCAAAAAATTTGACAAGGATGCGAGTATTAAAGCGATTGTTTTCAGGATTAATAGTCCGGGCGGTGGAATCGCCGCATCGCAGGAAATATACGAACAGGTAAAGAGAACGAGGGATCACGGCAAACCAATCATTGCATCTATGGGGAGTGTGGCAGCCAGCGGCGGTTACTATGTTGCCCTTGGGGCCAGCAAGATTATGGCAAATCCGGGAACAACCACTGGCAGTATTGGAGTTATAGCCGAAATACCCAATTTTAAAAAATTGTTGGATAAAATAGGTATTCAATTCACAATTATCAAGAGCGGCAAATATAAAGATATTGGTTCTCCCTATCGGAAAGTGACCGGCGATGAAATGTATCACTTGCAGCAATGGATTGACAATGGCTACGACCAATTTGTGCGGACTATAGTCAAAGAGAGAAAGTTGGATGAAAAGCGGGTGAGGGAGATCGGTGATGGTCGGGTCTATACCGGCGAACAGGCGTTAGGCCTGTCTTTAATTGACAGCTTGGGTACTTATGATGATGCCATTCAATGGGCCGGTAAAATGGGCGGCATCAAAGGTGAACCCAAGGTGTTTCGCGAACGGGAAAAACGCGTGACGGTTTTTGATCTGGTGAGAGGAGATATTGGCGGTTTTATTCGCAATAATTTGGGTACCTGGCCGCGTGTAAAATATCAGATGGTTTTTTAAATTTACGTCTGAGTATAATTTTCAAGCATAGTTTCGTTCTCCGCCAAAGAACAGCAAAACAAATGCTTCTATCCAAACTCCAAATCGGAAGGTGGATGT
>JAACEJ010000628.1 GCA_011682565.1 Actinomycetota bacterium
GGTTCGTGTGAGTGAGATCGTTATTTGTCAACTATTACGTAAATATAAGTTTAGACATCGCAAAGCTCAGAAATCCAAAACAGGTTAAGAACCAAGACCAGCAATTTAAAAATATTCCAAAAGTCAAAGCAAAAGATATAGCAGACGCCGTTAATTCCATCATCAGTATGGATACTGGAAAGAAAAAATGGGTAGCAGAACCGGGACAGTTTCAAGTCCTTATCGGCAGCTTTTCACGGCATATTCGTTTACAAAGTGGTTTTGCGCTATACTGATAGTTACACTTCAACGTATGAAATGTCTAACAATTCACATAGAAACTGCCATCGTCGTCTGATATCACCCAGATGAAGACATTGATGATGGGTGCCTCCATTTTTTAGCCAACCATCCAGACATGAACGCACACCTGAATCCGGTTTAAAATGAAAATATGGCATTTCGACGTGAGGGAGTTCTTCTGTGTCCAATATTTTTCCCTTTGCGACAACCAACCTATAGTCTTCTCCAGAAAGTGAAACTAATGAAGTGAGTGTTGCTTCTCCGGGTTGGGCCATAAATAACACTGTGGGTGGATTGTCCAGGCCACCAATTCCTAATTCACGATCTATTAAACGGACGGGTCTGTCTTTTCTGGCAATTTTCCAGTTTCCTTCCCCCATGTGGCTTTGCAGAACAGAATCACGACTAAAATCCATGGCATACATTTCGGTAAAGTGAGCATTTTCAGCCAGTGTATGTCCGGCGGCAACAAGACTTGTACAGCACATATCTCCTTCTGCAGCATAACCGTATCCTTTGGCCATAAGATTTGAAGCTGCCAGCATATGAAGTTGTTTAAAACGACCATCATCTTTAACTGCATCAAAATAAATACTGAAGCCATCATAGCCGTTTTTTTCCAGAAAATTTTGTACAGCAACCTGTAATCTTGCGGCATACAGATGATTTTTTTCTGAGAGATTAGGATCAATTTCAAAATTTCTGTTATTTTCTTCAACGACTTTTTGAACTTCTTCCACAGTTGCAGATTCCATCAGATCATATATGTTACCAAGGCTGACCTGATCGATTTGTGGACCAATTTTTCTCATGAATGCGGCCGAATCTGTAAGTATATCACCCATCCCCGGCATTTGTCCCATTGCTGCCACCTTCATTTTTTTCAGTCGTTGAACTGCTTGTGCAGCTCGTGCCCAATCTTCTAAAAATCTTTTAAAATTATCAGATTTCCAATCATCAGATATTATGGGACATTTTATTCCTGTGCGCAGAATTGTATTGGCCATATCCTGTGCTCCATGTACACCCTGATTATATGTCAAATCCGCCATATCCCACTTTGCCGTAACTGTTGGCACCGGTTGAATGTTAGCAAGCAGGAGAGGTAGATGATTGTTTTGTAAAGCGTGAATAGTTCTGAGTGCAGGTCCATACGTAAGCATAATAATCACTATGCCGTCTAGATCTTTTTGATTAAAATCTTTGATGCGTTTTTCAATATCGCCTCGATTTCTTGCAGGGCCCGGAAAATATACATCGATCACGTCTTTTAGCTGATCAGCCACTGCCTTTCCATATTCATTTTGCCGTTCGGTAATACCAGGGAGCATATCATCATATAACTCCTGCATAATTGCCAACAGTGCAATTTTCGGTTTCCTTAATTCTAGCATTTTCTCCTCCATTGTTATTAGAAACGATTATATCAGATAGCATTTTAGTTTACCAAAAATAGATGTAAAATGCGGCAACAACACCAAGAATGATTACAGAGTGAATTATATCCCACTTGTTCCAGCTTCTACGGGTTTCAACGGTCTGCGCATGTGATGCAGAACCGTATGTCAGTCCATTGACCTGTTTTTCCTCCGGCTTATGTGTAAACAGGCTGACGACAGCGATAATCACAATACTTAAAAAGAACAGGAAAATGCTGAAATGCAGCCAGTTAATAGCAACAATCTTATAAAGCAAACCGCCCGGGTTCAGATGGGTTTTGAAAACCATCAGTGCCAATCGCGACATGCCGATAATAAAGCCGACAATCAAAGCCGTCAAGCCAGCAACACCTGTCACACGTTTGGAGAACACGCCCATAATAAACACCGCTGCGATTGCCGGCGCAATTAGAGACTGAACATTCTGTAAATACTCGTACAATATATTTGCAATAGACTTCATCACCGGGATCCATAAAATTCCTAACACAACTACTACTGCGGTAGCCATACGACCAACAAACACCAGGTGCTTTTCGCTGGATTCCGGACGATATTTTTTGTAAAAGTCCACGGTAAAAAGCGTGGCCGACGAGTTAAACAGCGAGGCCAGCGAGCTCATCAACGCGGCGACCAAGCCGCCAACGACAATACCTTTGACACCTGCGGGTAAAAGCGTCGCCACCAACATCGGAAATGCTGCATCTGAACTCTTTAGGGTGATGAGGCCCTTTTCATTCAAGGCAAATGCAATAATACCGGGGATCATAAAAATGAATACCGGCAGAAGTTTAAGGTAGCCGGCGAAAATAGTCCCTCGACGAGCCTGGGTTTGATTGCGCGCCGAAAGGACTCTTTGCACAATGTATTGATCTGTACACCAGTACCAGAAGCCAATGATGGCAGAACCGAGAAGCACACCAGTCCAGGGAAACTCCGGATCACTAGCCGGACGAATAATGTGCAATTTGCTTGCACTAATCGCTTGTAGTTCGCCCCAGCCACCAACCTTGTCTATACCCACGATCAGAATAACCAATGATCCAATAACCAGTACCGGTGTTTGCAACACTGAAGTGTACAGCACCGATTTCATCCCACCAAATATCGTGTATAAGCCAGTGATTATAACAAGTGACACAGCACCTATCCAGAAAAAGTCGATTCCCATCCACTCATCGATTCCCAGAACAGTTTTGAATACCACGCCGCCAGCATAGACCGTAACAGATACCTTGGTTAAGACATAACTAACAAGAGAGATCACCGATAGAAAAGATCTTGCACCGGGACAGTAACGCTTTTCAAGAAATTCTG
>JAACEJ010000629.1 GCA_011682565.1 Actinomycetota bacterium
CGACAGAGATGTTCTGCAAATTACCGAATGCAGAGAACATGCTGAAGAATTTATGAATAATGCCAAGCAAAACTCTCTCGATAGACGCAATAAAATGCAGCATATCAGCGCGCAAATTCGCCCGACAAAAGAACTTCAATCCCTGGAACAAGTTATACCGATTGTGAAAAGACAATACGCTGCGCGCCTGAATGAGTTGCGAGAAAAACTGAAAAGCGTGTTGAATGAAATAAAAAGCTCAAATCAAATGACTGCTTTTCTTTTGACACAGTCTATAAATTATGTAAATAAGAATCTACGGTTGATTTATGATGCTGCCGACCAAAGCCAGGCTTATGCGGCGAACGGAGAAATGCAGCATTCAAAAAAATATTCTACGATGGTTCAGGTCGTCTAGAAATGGTAGAAGAAAAAGTGGACATTTTATCATACCGTTAAAAATATCCTTTACTCTTAAATCAATAGAATTATTCATACAGAAAGAAATCAGGAGAACACAGTGCCCTCAGTAGGTAATTTGATGGAAATTGCGCGACGTGCTTTGTCAAGCCAACAGATTGCTTTAACGACGACAGGACATAACATTGCCAATGCCAATACGGAAAACTATTCCCGGCAAAGAGTTGAGATACAGCCGACGAATCCATCGCAACAATACGAATTTTTTATCGGCACGGGCGTCGACGTTAGCGCAATTAAAAGAGTCAGCGACCAGTTCGTTAATGCACAATTAAATCAGCAACAACAATCTCTTGGTTGGTTTGAGACAATGGAATCCAAATATGCACAGTTGGAAGAAGTGTTTGGTGAACCTTCGGAGGTGGGCTTGAGCGAAGCAATCAACAATCTGTTTGATTCCTGGAACAACCTGGCCAATAACCCCGATGATCTGAGCGCTCGGGATATTGTTTTGCATCGTGCGCAAAGTCTGGCGCAGCGGTTTAATTCCATATCGGCAAGATTAACAAACGTCCAGGACAGTGTAGAGAAAGAATTTTCGAATTCAGTTGACGAATTTAACAGATTGTCCAAACAAGTTGCCGATATTAATTTAAGAATAGTCTCAAGAAGCGGAGGTTCTAATTCCGGCGATCTGCTGGATCAACGAGACATACTTCTCAGACGTATGAGTGAGCTTGCCAACATAAAAATATCCGAAAGTGATAACGGGCAGGTCATGCTCAGTTTGAACGGAAAAGTTTTCCTGCAAAGAAATAACTATATCGAAATGGAAATGCCGAGGGAAAGCAGTAATCTGTCGGATTTGAAATGGTCGGACAGCAAAGCGCCGGTAAGCCTGCAAAACGGCATCATGGCCGCCCTGACAAAGTTTCACGATGAGGTCATTCCTGAATCCATCGAAGGGATTGATTCTCTGGCAGTAAGCATTGCTGAAAATGTTAACAGCATTCACGAGACGGGCTACGGTCTTGACGGCAGCACGAGCAACCGGTTTTTTGATCCGGCAACGACAAATGCTGCAAATATAAAAGTTGATCAAAATATTGTTGCCGATGTAAGAAAAATTGCCACATCGAGTGATCTTCACAGCGGCAACGGCGATCTTGCGCTTCAGATCAGCCAGATTCAGGATAAAAACTGTAGTATTAAAAATAGCATGGCTACTTTTAATGATTATTTTGCCAACATGATCGCTTCTCTTGGAAGCTCAAAGCAGGAAGCGACAGCAAACAAGCAGGGGCAGCAATTTTTTGTCGGTCAACTCGAGCAAGACCGTCAGGCGATTTCCGGAGTTTCCCTGGATGAAGAGATGACAAACCTTGTGAAATATCAAAAAGCGTTTCAGGCCGCCGCCCGTCTTGTTACTCTGGCCGACGATCTGGCGGATACGGTACTGAATATGGTGTAAGAAAACGAGAAAAAGGATTGCAATGCGAATTACAAGAGCATTAGTAGATAACACCCTGCTAAAAAGTCTGAGTAAAAGCAATGATCTCCGCGCTAAATATTTTAAAGAGATTTCCACAGGTAAACGCATCAATATCGCTTCGGATGATCCTCTTGGGTCGGCGCGACTGATCAACTTGAATAAAACCCTGCTGCAAATGGAGCGTTATCAGAAAAATATTGATGATTCTAAAACCTGGGTGCAGTTGACGGAGGGTGCACTGGATAGCATGAATGAAATTATGCAGCGTGCCATATCCGAAGCAATGTCCGGTTCGAATGATACCTTGGGTGAAGACGCGCGTGAGAATATGGCGGCACAAATACAAGAGTTTTTGTCGTCAATGGTTGAACAGGCGAACACCAAAAACGGCAGCAGGTATTTGTTTGGCGGAACAGTAATTGACAGCCCGCCGTTCACGATTACTAACAAAGTTGAGAATGAAAGTTTCACTTCTTCGCTTGATAAAGCAGTACAACTGGGGCAGACAGATATTTCCACAGATGCAATAACCGTCACCTCATCGGACGGATCGGTAACTTTTACAGAGGGTACGGATTATGAAATCGACCGCAAACGCGGGACGATCACTGTGCTTTCATCCGGCAGTATGTCGGACAGTACGGATTATTCCATTTCTTATAAAACCAACGATGCAAGTGTTGTATCGGTCAATGATAAAGGCACCGATGGCAAAATAGTTCGCGAAATTGCCAAAGATCAGCTTTTGCAGGTAAATATTTCAGGATCGCAGGCTTTTACAAGCGAGATTAATGTTTTCCAGTCGCTGGTCGATTTAAAAAATGCATTGATGAGAAACGACGGCAATGAAATACGCAATACTACGGAAAAATTACGCCAGTCCGATGACCAGATCGTTCGCTATCTCGGGAAAGCAGGTTTAAAGTATAATCACCTGACAGATACGGAGCAGGCCCTGACAAGTTATTCCTTGCAAATAAAGAGTATGAAATCCTCAATTGAGGATGCGGATTTTGCCGAGGCCAGTGTAAATCTCGAAATTCAGGATAATGCTTATAATGCAGCATTAAAGGCCGGAGCAAAAATATTGCAGTTGAATCTGCTGGATTTTCTGGGATGATTCAGTTATTATGAAATTCTAAG
>JAACEJ010000630.1 GCA_011682565.1 Actinomycetota bacterium
GTTAAGAAACGCACGTTACGTGGTATCCATTGAAAACGGTAAAAAGCGCACAAATGAGATCGCCCGTATAGAAGTGGATGGAATTGAGATTTCGAATAATTTTGTATTGTATTTTAATGACGATAAAGTTCATACGGTTAATATCTGGTTAAAATGATGTAATTTTTCAAGGCAAATGATGACCCACAGAGAACGATTTTTTAGCAGAATTAGCGGAAAAGAAACCGATCGGACGCCTTTTTTCCCTGATCTTTCAAAATGGTATGAATACCACCGCAATGCGGGTGATGTGCCGGAAACAGATTATTTGCCCGGTGAATTTATTCCGGCTGACGCACCCATTAACAAGAGAAAAGGGATTATGCCGGAAAAAGGTAATATCGAATTAATCAGAAAAATAAGGGCAAGTATTCATTAGTAAGTGCTGAAAAAATGCAGCTCGCGAATTATCAAAACATATTTTAACTATTATTCGGAGAAAGGTAAATTATGAATGAATTATCTCACCTGAATTCGTCGGACTATCTTATTTTTATCGTTTATATGGTTTTAATGGTTGTTATCGGTTTTGTTATGATGCGTTTTAATAAAGACGCAGAAGACTATTTCCGAGGCGGCAACATGATGCCCTTTTGGCTGGCAGGCATCTCTTTGTTTATGTCCGGTTTCAGCGCCTGGACGTTTACCGGCGGTGCCGGTATCGCTTACCTGAGCGGTACCCTTGCCTTTGGCTTATATTGGGCAAATGCCATTGCATATTTAGTAGGTTATTCTATTTATGCAGTGCGTTGGCGCAGAACACGTTCCTTGACGATTGTGGAATACCTCAGTGAACGCTATGATAAAAATGTGCACCAATTTATTTCCTGGGCAAATTTACCGATTGCTTTGCTGCAGGGCGCGATTTGATTGTTTTCACTTAGTATATTCTTTGCGTCGGCTGCACATGTAAGTATTTACTGGATCATTATTTTGAGCGGCATGGTGATTTTGTTGTATACCATGTTTGGTGGCTTTTGGGCTGTTTGTATGACTGATACAATACAATTTTTGATCTTAATGCCCCTGGCACTCATTATTTTTGTAGTCAGTGTGGCCTATGTTGGCGGGCCGGGTGCGCTTCTTGCAAAGTTGCCGTCCGGTTATTGGTTGCCATATAATGAAGCAGCTAATTTCAGCAAGCTTTATATTGTGATCAATATTATAGCAATGATTTACATGTTCAATTCCGGCGGCGCTGCCCAGCGTTATTTCTCGGCAAGGGATGAGAAAGAAGCTAAGAAAATTGCGTTGCTTACGATTTTTCTTTGTATTATCGGCCCAATTATCTGGATTGTCCCGCCTATGGTCGGGCGAGTGGTTTTTCCTGATATTGCCAAAACCGTTCAGCAAGCGGGCTCGCTTGGTTTGCATAGCCCACGAGAGGCGTCTTATGTATTCATTAGTTTGAAATTGCTGCCGCACGGTTTAATAGGGCTGCTTGTGGCCGGCATCTTTGCGGCAACTATGTCTTCGCTGTCGACAATGTACAATATGCTTTCCGGGATCATTACAAAAGACATTATTGGAACGGTGTTTATAAAGAATGCTTCCTCAAAAAAATTACATAAAATCGGACAAATTGTTACGCTTTTAATGGGTGTGGTTGTCATTGCAATTGCATTACTTTACACCTTGTATAAAAGCGGCGGCGTATTTGAAATGTTGATCAAAGTGAGTGGCGCGCTGGGTTTCCCAATTGCTATTCCTATCTTGTATGGTCTTATTTATAAAAAAACGCCTGCATGGGTTCCGTACATTGTTATTGCTGTTGGTGTAATGCAGGGAGGGCTTATTGGGTTTTTGAATTTGGAACATTATTTCGGTTTCGAGTTTTTCTATGTCATGCAAATCTCGGTGCTTTCTCTTATTTATTTTGTTCCGGGTCTTTTGTTCAAGCCGCAGCTATCCCCCTCACCTAAAGATCGACTATATGCCAGGTCTATGCTCTATGGCGCCTTGGTATTCTTTCTGGCCTATGGATATTTTCTGTATAATCGTTTGCAGCCGGAAAATCTTATGTGGGCGCAAAAGCTTTTACAGGATTTTTATTCGGGCACACAATGGATTGTCATTTATCTTGCGCTCGGGGTTATTCTCATTGAAGTTATCAGTCGGCTATCGGTTAAACCACCTAATAGAGAGTATTTTGACCGTGTGGATAGGTTTTTCCTTAAACTAAAAACTCCTGTTGATGTAAAAAAGGAAATTAGCGAAACTTTCGACGATACGTCGGCACATCGTTCCAGTATGAGGATTTTGGGATATGTGATGATGGGCATTGGCTCGCTGATGTATATATTCCTGTTTATTCAAATGACTCCTCAACAAAAGTGGATAACTGTGGCCGCTGCAACCTTAAACTTGGGTATTGGTATTGGTTTGTATCTGCTCGGTCGAATAAAATCGACTGCATAAAATATTAAGCGAACTTTTGATAAAAGATTTTAATATGGAATACAACATGAAAAGATATTTTTTGATTTTCTTTTTTTTCGCTGTGTCGTTTTCATCCTTTGCAAGAACGTTGCGTTTGCAATGTGTTGCGGATTTAGCAATCCGTCAGCATAAAGCATCTTTTTCAAACGATTTTGTCGAGACGAATCTGGGCAAGGCACCGGTACTGTCATTTCATGGCATTCACTATATCGGTGGGCCAAGAGAAGTGGCTTCAATCCTGGTGTTAGACTTTGATCTGACTCTGCTAAAATCAAAACTGCCTGAGAAAGCTACATTGTATTTACGAGGCAAGAATGATTTGTCAAAAATGAAGCTTGTTTCTGTTTCCACGGTTTCGTCTCCCTGGGTTGAAGGCGGTGGATTGGGGAACGGGCCCCGCGAGAACGGAGCCGGCGCTACAGCTCATTGGGCTTCTTACCGACAACAGCGCTGGATATCAAATGATCCGCAGAGTGAATTAATTGATGTCAGCTTTGGCTTGGGGAATTCGTTGTGGCAATTCGAGAATGTTCGCCATCTGGACAATAATTGGATT
>JAACEJ010000084.1 GCA_011682565.1 Actinomycetota bacterium
GTACGAATCACCCTTTTTCGGACGTACCGTACCGTAATTCCAGTTATACCCCACGGAAAGAAAATCTGTTGTAAAAAAATTAACGCGGAGGCCGGTTTTCCCGCTGATAGTCGAACTTTTTTCAACTCCCCCATAAAGACGCAGGGCAGAAAAATCGACACCAAGTTCCAATTGTCCTTTTCGGCTTTGAGAATACGAAAGCACGAATGTACCGCTCAACAGTAAAACAGCCATGACTAATATTTTGCTCAATTGCATGGAGAATCCTCCAACATGCTTCAAAAACGAATTGTAGTGATCTTTTGGAGACTGGACAGAAGGTTCCAGGCGTCAAGCTGAAAGCGGGAGTTTATCTGTCGTTACCACCGGTACAAAAATTGTGCCCTTACCTCAACCCAGACAGAGTCCTTTACTAAAGACTCATAAATTCTAAGTATTTTATACTAAAGAAGCAAGCCATTTTTAGCTTGCAATTATCACTCTTTATTACTAAACTTTGGTAATGAATATTCCCCTTTAAACCGGCCCGGAGAGGCGGTAAGGGGCATCGAGTGTACCTTCTTGCCCCTTTGCAGAAGGTATTTTTTTGTGTCATCAAACTATATAATAAAATACTACGAAATAATCCGGGGAGTGCAGATACTCAATTGATGATTTAATTTTGTTTAATCATCCATTTACGTGGATATGAATATGAAGATGAGTTTGAAAATTATTGCAAAGATCATTGATGATGAAGGTTTAAAAAGAACAATCACCCGGCTGGCGCACGAAATCATTGAACGTAATCGCGGCGCCGACAGGATCGCCGTGGTAGGCGTTCGCACCCGCGGTGCAACGCTGGCCCAAAGGATTGTGAACAAAATTGAAGAAATAGAACAAAAAAAAGTTCCTTTCGGTATTCTGGATATTACCCTTTATCGGGATGATTTCCGCAAGCGTCTCAAACAACCCATTGTGCAGCGAACGGACATCCCGTTCCACATCGATGGGATAGACGTCATCCTGGTTGACGATGTTCTTTATACCGGCAGAACGGCACGCGCGGCAATGGACGCCCTCATGGATTTCGGCCGTCCGGCAAGCGTGCAACTCGTTGTGCTGGTTGACCGAGGCCATCGTGAATTACCCATTCATGCTGATTATGTGGGAAAGAATATTCCGACATCCGTCGGCGAAGAAATTCAGGTCCGCTTGCTCGAAACGGACAAGGAGGATTGCGTTTTACTTGTCGAAGCCCCAGAGGAGGAGAATTAGATGGCGCTGTCTATTTCGCACTTGCTTGGATTAGAAGGCGTTTCAAAATCGGACATTCAGACCATTTTAGACACAGCAGAATCATTCAAAGAAATATTAAGCAGGCCCATCCCCAAAGTTCCCACCTTACGGGGAAAAACAATCGTTAATTTGTTTTTCGAACCATCCACACGAACAAGAATTTCCTTCGAATTGGCACAAAAGAGATTGTCGGCCGATACTGTGAATTTTTCAACTTCTACCAGTTCCGTAAAAAAGGGAGAAACCCTTAAAGATACAGTCAGGAACATAGAGGCGATGAAAATTGATATGGTCGTTGTGCGGCACGCTGTTTCCGGTGTGCCGTTTTTTTTAACGCAATGCATGGATGCCGCCATCATCAACGCCGGGGATGGTATCCACGAGCATCCCACGCAGGCGCTGCTGGATATGATGAGTCTGAAGGAAAAATTCGGGACACTGGAAGGTTTAAAAGTTGCCATCATCGGTGACATTTCCCACAGTCGTGTGGCTGGTTCAAACATTCGCGGTTTACAAACCATGGGTGCTCAAGTCTTGCTCTGCGGCCCCAAAACGCTCATCCCCAGAAACGTTGAAGAGTTGGGCACAAGTGTTAATTATAACCTGGATGAAGTTATCGAATGGGCGGATGTTTTAAATGTGCTGCGCATTCAACTTGAACGCCAGGAATCCGGTCTGTTTCCTTCAATTCGTGAATACCATGCGGAGTTTGGTGTGACCGTGAAGCGGCTTGAACGCGCAAATAAAGAAATCACCATAATGCATCCCGGGCCCATCAACCGCGGCATCGAACTGGACAGTGATATTGCCGATGCCGATTTTTCCATTATTCTCAATCAGGTAACAAATGGTGTTGCCGTAAGAATGGCCGTGCTTTATCTTTTATCAGGATTAGAAGGATCCGTAGATTAAAACAGAGGTGTGAAAAGCGTGAAAAAAAGCGATAAAATTTTGCTAAAAGGGGGAGAGATTATCGACCCTGTTGCAAAAAAACATGAAACACTGGATGTTGCCATTATTGACGGACGCATAGACAAGCTCGGCGTCATCGATGAAAAAAGTTTTTCAGGCAAGGTCATCGATGTTTCCGGATGCTGGATCGTGCCCGGTCTTATCGACATGCATGTTCATCTTCGCGAGCCTGGCCGCGAAGATGAAGAAACCGTGCATAGCGGTTGCGCCGCAGCCATGGCCGGCGGTTTCACCGCTGTCTGTACGATGCCCAACACCAGCCCAGCGTGTGACAATCAAAATGTCGTCCAATTTATAAAAGAACGTGCAAGAGACGAGCTGGTGGATGTTTTCCCCATTGCTGCGGTGACGAAAAATCGCGCCGGCAAAGAAATCACTGAAATGGGCGAATTGGTAAAAACCGGTGCTGTTGCTTTTTCGGATGACGGTAGGCCGGTCGTTCATTCGGCGGTCATGCGTCATGCGCTGGAATACTCCGGCATGTACAACGTTCCAATCATCGATCACTGCGATGATATGGATTTGTTCGAGGGTGGGCATATTAACGAAGGGAAAATGTCGACCTGGCTTGGCATCCCACCGATTCCCGATGTGGGCGAGGAAATACTCATTGCCCGGGATATTCTTCTGGCCAAATACACCGGCGGCAAAGTACATATAGCGCATATATCCACCAAAGGCGGCGTTGAACTTGTCCGTCGGGCCAAGGAAGAAAGGATTAATGTAACCTGCGAAGTGACGCCGCACCATCTTACTCTCACGGAAGATGCTCTTGTTTCTTACGATACCAATCTCAAAATGAACCCCCCACTGCGAACGGCTGAGGATATTACGGCACTAAAAAAAGGTTTACAAGACGGAACCATAGATGCTATCGCTTCCGATCATGCACCGCACAGCATTGAAGAAAAAGACGTGGAATTCGATGCTGCGCCGTTCGGCATTATCGGCCTGGAAACAATGCTCGGAGTGATCAACACAAAGATCGTGATGGACGGTATCATTACACTGGAACAGGCTATAGAAAAAATGTGTCTTTCCCCGAGAAAAATCCTCAACCTACCCATACCGGGCATTGCCGAGGGCGAACACGCCAACCTGACCATTTTTGATCCTAAAAAAAGCTGGACGGTTAATCTCCACGCTTTCAAATCCCTTTCCAGAAATTCTCCTTTTGGCGGCTGGAAATTGAATGGATTTGTCAGATGCGTTGTAAATAAAGGAGTTTATTGGGAAAATTCGTCTAAATAGTGTTTGGCCGAAAACGTGTATTCCCCCCCGGATCATTATTTGCTCCGTCAGTCAATAAACTAAAAAAGAACAAATAATGAAAACATCATTACAACTATTGCAAAAACTTGAAAATAATAGTAATGATAATAAGAATACTGAAACCAATATTCATAAAAGTAAACATCATCGTAAAGCGCTTGTCTATATCTTCAAAGCGCTTATCCATGTATTTATAAATATCTTCAAAACGTTTATCAACGGCATCAAAGCGTTTATTCATATAGGTATACATATCTTCAAAGCGTTTGTCAACTGCTTCAAAGCGTTTGTCAATCATCTCAAAACGTTTGTCAATAGTTTCAAATCCCCGCTTCATAGTTTCGGCAAGGACTCTGATGTCTCCGCGAAACTCAGTTATGTTTTGATCAAACGCGCTTTTCTGAACAATATTCTTTGCCAGCAGAACCACATAACGATGAAGTGAATCCTTATTCTTTACCTGCACCGCATCTTCAAGCTCATGCTCTAAAATTTCGACAATATCATCCATATCAAATCCCTCAAGTAATTCAACAAAAATATAAACTATTTTATTTAACAATGCAATAAAAATCAGAGATAAATTGTCAGTATATATCTCATCATACCGTTAATATTAAAAAAATCTTGCATCTTTGAGTAATTTTTTATAAATTGCGCGGCTTTATTTGAACCAACGAAGGAGATTTTATTTTGAAAACATATTCACCAAAGCTACAGGATATTGACGCGAAATGGTATGTCGTAGATGCGGATGGAATGATTTTGGGGCGCCTGGCCAGTAGAATTGCACAGGTTCTTCGAGGAAAACACAAACCCATCTGGGCGCCGCATATTGATACCGGTGATTTTGTTGTCGTAATCAATGCCGATAAAATTCGCGTAACCGGCAGAAAAGCTGAGCAAAAAAAGTATTATCGTCATTCAGGATATCCGGGTGGATTAAAAGTAACGCCGTATAAACGCATGATGGAAAATAAACCGGAATTTATTCTTCATGAAGCAGTTCGTGGAATGATGCCTCATAATCGTCTTGGCAGACAGATGCTGAAAAAGCTAAAAGTCTATACATCCTCGGACCATCCTCATACGGCACAAAAACCGGAAGCCTTTCCGTTCTAAATTATTTTTCGGATTTAAGGAGAAAGAATGAAGGAAAACAATTATTATGCAACCGGGCGCAGAAAAAATGCCATCGCTCGTGTTTATTTAGCACCCGGAAATGGTGAAATCAAAGTCAATAACAGGGAATTGCTCGGCCATTTTAAACGCGACACATTGAAAATGGTTATCGAACAACCTCTTGTTGTAACGGAATCTTTAGGAAAGTACAATATCACGGCGCATGTAAACGGTGGTGGGTTATCTGGCCAGGCCGGAGCTTTGTTGCTGGGAATTGCCAGGGCCTTGATGAAAGCGGATGAAGAACTTAAACCGATTTTACGCAAGAACGGCTTTCTGACTCGTGATCCTCGAATGGTTGAACGTAAAAAATATGGTCAGCCCGGGGCAAGAAAAAGATTTCAGTTTTCAAAACGTTAATCAAATTTTATCACACACATCTTTTTTTGACTGGGTGCCCCTGTAAGGGGTTTATATTTTTAAAAGGATGGCGGAAAAACCCTTATTATGGAGAAAGAAATGGATGTAAGCATTCAACAACTGTTACTTGCAGGTTGTCATTTCGGACATCTTACTCGTAGATGGAATCCAAAGATGAAACAATACATCTTTATGGAAAGAAATGGCATCCATATTATTGATCTTAAAAAAACACTGTCATGTCTCCAATCTGCGACGGATGAGATGTCAAATATCGTCCGCAAAGGTGGAATTGTTATGTTTGTGGGGACAAAACGCCAGGCTCGCGATGTCATCAAGGTGGAAGCTGAAAGATGTGGCATGCCTTATGTCTCGGAGCGTTGGCTGGGAGGCACTCTTACAAATTTTATCACCATCAGAAAAAGCATCAAACGCCTTAAAAATTTGGAGAAAAAAGCAACCGACGGCACGTATGACAAATTATCTAAAAAAGAAATTCTTTCCATTGAACGTGAAAAAGAAAAACTGGATAGAGTCCTTGGTGGAATCAGAGATATGAATGGTCTGCCATCGGCGATATTTCTTGTAGATGCTAAAAAAGAGGCCATTGCTTTACGCGAAGCAAAGCGGTTGAATGTTCCCGTATTTGCCATGCTGGATACCAACGCCGATCCGGACTTGATCGATTATCCTATCCCCAGTAATGATGATGCTTTTAAAGCGATTAATCTGATTACTCACACCATCGCTGATGCGATCATTGAAGGTAAAGAGGGACGGAGCGAATTTTCGACCATGATGGAAGGAAAAGAGGTAAAGCCCGGGCAGGTTCAGGAAAAAGAAGCTATTGTGACTAAATAAATTATAGATCAAGGAGAAGAGGGAATGGCCATTACGGCAGCACAGGTCAAAGAATTGCGGGACATCACCGGCGCTGGTATGATGGATTGCAAAAAGGCGCTTAGCGAGACCGATGGAAATATAGAAAAAGCAATTGAATATTTGCGCAAAAAAGGATTGCAAAAAGTAGAAAAGAAAGCAGGACGGCAAACATCTGAAGGAATAATTCAGTCCTACATCCATCCCGGAAGCAGACTGGGGGTTCTTGTAGAAATTAACTGTGAGACAGACTTTGTCGCCAGAACCGAGGAGTTTCAGCGTTTCGCCAAAGACATTGCCATGCATATCGCAGCGTCGAAACCACTGGCAATTGAACGCGAGCAAATTTCCCGGGAACTTGTCGACAAAGAACTCGAAATATATCGCGCACAAATGCGCGAGCAAGGTAAACCCGAACAGATTATCGAAAAAATAATCACCGGTAAAATTGATAAATATTATCAGGAAGTTTGCCTGATGGAGCAAAACTTTGTCAAGGATCCGGACAAAACAGTCAAAGAACTCCTCAATGAGAAAATCTCAAAGTTAGGGGAGAATATGGCAATCAGACGTTTTGTCCGCTATCAACTCGGAGATTAAATAATTATTAGAGCAAAGTGAACAGCTTTGCTCTTTTTATTTAAACTATAAATGAAGAAGATTTTCTCTTTGGAAGAAAATATCTCTTTAAATGAAAAACCGGCTTTCAAAAGGGTTCTGCTCAAGTTAAGCGGAGAAGCCCTGATGGGGGGAAGCAACAAGTTGGGGATTGATCCGCAGACTGTTGATCAGATCAGCCGGGAAATTGCCGAGATTGCCCACATGGGCGTTCAAATTGGCATCATCATCGGGGGCGGCAATATTTTCCGCGGTCTTTCCGCAAGCGCCCGCGGCATGGATCGTGTTACAGCCGATTATATGGGGATGCTCGCAACAGTCATTAATTCGCTGGCATTGCAGGATTATCTGGAACGATACGAACTTGACACCCGGGTAATGACTGCAATCAAAATGGAAGAACTTGCAGAGCCGTTTATTCGCAGACGTGCCATTTCTCACCTGGAAAACAATAAAATCGTTATTTTTGGTGCAGGTACCGGAAATCCCTATTTCACCACGGATACAGCCGCCGCCCTTCGCGCGATTGAGATTGAAGCGGACGCCATTTTAAAAGGTACACGAGTGGATGGCGTTTATGACAAAGATCCGGAGCAGTATGATGATGCAATAAAATTTGACAGCTTATCATATCTGGATGTGGTGAACAAACGCTTGGGAGTAATGGACACTACTGCGGTCACATTGTGTATGGAAAATGAACTGCCAATACTGGTCTTTAACTTAAAAGTGCACGGAAATTTTAAAAGAGTCATTTTAGGTGAATCGATTGGAACAAAAGTGATTGGTGAGTGATATGATTAACGAAACAAAACACGACACAAGGAAAAGAATGGAGCTTGCCGTCGAAAGCATTCGCAATGAACTGGCAAAGCTGCGAACCGGAAAAGCAACGCCTGCCATTCTGGATAGTATTATCGTGGACTATTACGGCAGCAAAGTTCCGTTGAAACAGGTTGCAAATGTCAGTGCACCGGAACCACGCCTGCTGGTCGTTCAGCCCTGGGAGAAAAGCCTGTTGAGCGAGATTGAAAAAGAAATCTTAAAATCAGACTTGGGATTAAATCCCGCGAATGATGGAATCGTTATCCGAATTCCAATTCCTCAACTCACCGAAGAACGAAGGCAAGCTTTGGTCAAGGTGGCAAAAAAAGTCGGAGAAGATGGGAAAATCGCAATCCGCAACATCCGCCGTGATGCAAATGAAAAACTAAAAAAAGCAGAAAAAGACCATGACATTTCCGAAGACAGCATGCATACGGCCCAGGATGATGTGCAGAAATTAACGGATGATTTCATTAAAAAGATTGATGAGATTCTCACATTCAAAGAAAAAGAAATTCTGGAAATTTAAGCTACATTGCAAATAAAATAATTTTGACCGCTGTAAGATAAACTTGCAGCGGTTTTTTTGTAACCGATCACAGGGCCTGTTGTTTGTTGTCTGTAAAAAAGGAATAGCTATTAAGAATAAAATGCCAACATACGATTCATTTGCCGGATTTTACGATCTTGAGTATGGTCATAAAGATGATGACCTCGACTTTTATTTGAACATGGCCGACGAGTTTGGCTCGCCGGTTTTAGAAATCGGTGCAGGTACCGGCCGCGTCGCTATTCCTCTTGCGGACGCCGGACACACAATTTGGGGAATTGACAATTCAGCAAAAATGCTGGAAGCAGCAGAAATAAATCTCTTGCGGTTGTCTGCGCAAAAAAGACCCAATATTGTTTTATCAAAACAAAATATGCAATCTTTTTCACTGCAACAGGATTTCCCTCTTTGCATCATTCCTTTTCGTGCTTTTTTGCACAACCTGACGATGGATGAGCAGGTTTCCACACTTTTATCCATTCATCATCATTTGCGGCCGGAGGGTATTCTGGCGTTCGATCTCTTTGTTCCTTTGTATTCCGTTATTTCACAAAAAGAATGGCAAGACGAAATAGCCGAGGACGAATTTGCACAGCCTGATTCCGGCGTAACCATCAAAACCAAAGTGACACACGATTACGCAAGGCAGTTGTTGTATATCAGTAACACATATTTTTCATCTGAAAAAGATGCTTTACAAAAAACGAAAAGTGAAATGATTTACCGATACGTCTTTCGCTACGAAATGGAAGCCTTGTTGAGACTGACCGGTTTTGACGTAATGAACGTTTACGGAGGCTTTGAAGGGCAAGAGTACGATTTTAGCAGCGGCCTCATGGTTTTCGTTGCACGTAAAAAGCAATTGAATATGAATGAATAATTCTTAAATTTATATCTTATGAATCTGAAAAAAGTAAAATTTGTTCACAACCCAAAATCGGGCATTATCCACAGCCCGTTTTTTATTCGCAAGGCCATTAACAGCGCCCTTGCTGACGCGCCTTTCAAATATGATTTTGTTGAAACAGAATACCGCGGCCATGCCCGGGAAATTTCTCAGCAGGCAGCCGCCGACGGATACGACGCTGTCGTTGCCATTGGTGGGGATGGTACGGTAAATGAAGTCGCAACCGAGTTGTTGCATTCTCATGTCTCGCTGGGCATTATTCCTATGGGTTCGGGAAATGGACTGGCCCGCGCGATGGAGATACCTTTGATGATTCGTCGGGCAGCCGGAATCCTGATCGACGGCCAAGTGCGTGTTATCGATGCGGGCAGAATTGAAACCCATTATTTTTTTATTAATGTCGGCTTTGGTTTTGAAGCGTTTATCGGCAAGATGTTCGATGACAAAAGTCTACGCGGTCCAATTCCTTATTTCACGATAGGTTTTAAGGAATTCCTAAAGTATCACCCGGAAGTTTTCATCATAAAATTCAATGGGAAAAATGTCGCGGTGCCTGCATTATTAATCAATATCGCGAACCAAAAGGGCTGGGGAAACGGGGCCATTATCGCTCCCCATGCGGAACCGGATGACGGGCTATTGGATATTTGCATCATTCACCGTGCGGGGTTTTTTTACACCTTGTTTCATTTACCAAAAATTTTTACCGGAAACATTGAAAAGGTAAC
>JAACEJ010000631.1 GCA_011682565.1 Actinomycetota bacterium
AATATAACAAATAAATACTGCGAGTACAAAATAATTTTTGGCAAGTATAATCATTTTTTATTCGGGCATTTATGGAGAGGAATAAAACCAATGTGCGTTGCACATGCAATTTTTTCACCGCCCCCACGCCTTGTTCGGTTGATCATCCATCTCAAAAGTCAACGTTCCGCCTTTGACAATATCTTTATGAGTGATGAACGGTTTTTCCAGCGGTGCACCGTTCAAGGTCGCAGATTGGATGTATTTGTTCGTTGCCGATACGTTGACGGCTTTGATGACGAATTCGTCTCCTTTGTGCAGCTCGCCAAGTTTAATCCTTGCCTCTTTAAAAAGCGGCGTGCCGATGGCATAAACGTTTGATCCCGGACAGACCGGATAAAAGCCCATGGCGCTGAACACAAACCACGATGACAGGGAGCCCATGTCTTCATTGCCGCAGATGCCGCCCGGACCGCTGCGGTAGAGATCATCCATCACCTTACGCACTTTTTCCTGGGTCTTCCATGGTTCGCCGGCATAATCGTATAGATAGGCGACATGATGTGAGGGCTGGTTGCCCTGCACGTACTGCCCGATCGTACCGACAACGCCTATGTACTTGGGTCCGTGAATTTCCGGACTCATGCTGAACAACGTATCCAGCTTGCCGGCAAATTGTTCCCGGCCGCCAAAGAGGTCGATCAGCCCCGGTACATCCTGCGGCACAAACCAGATGTATTGCCAGGCGTTCGATTCCGTATAATGCCGATTCGGCCATCTGCCGACCCAGAGCGGATCGAAACAACCGTAATAGGAATGATCCCCGTTGTGAATAATTTCCGGCTCACCATCACACAGTTTCAGCCATGTGCCGTCGGCTTTTTTGGGGCGCATAAATTTCGTGGTCGGATCAAAGACGTTTTTGTAGTTTTTCGCTCTTTTTGTGAAAGAAGCATAATCGTCTTTCTTGCCCAACATCTTTGCCATTTGCGCGATACACCAATCGTCGTAGGCGGATTCCAGGGTGTTGGAAACCGACTCGGTGTGCCTGTCGGCAGGGATGTAGCCCAGGTTCAAATAATCTTTCAACGCGGGACGCGCATTTGAGGCCGGCAAAGGCGGTGTCGGAAGTTCCGTCGCCTTGGCGCGCATCATGTTGTAAAGATATTCAGCATCGAAACCGCGAAAGCCTTTTATATACGCATCGACAATAATGGGTACAAGGTGATCGCCGACCATGCCCTGGCCGTAAAGATTGCGCACATGTTGCGCCGGCAACCAACCGTAATGTCGGCATTTCAGTTCAATCGATTTGATCATGTCGTTGACATGTTCCGGTTCAACGATGGTCATCAGCGGATACTCGGAACGAAACGTATCCCAGGCGAAAAATGACGGGTAAAAATCATGTCCATCGGTTTTGTACACTTTTCCGTCCATGCCCGGATAGCGGCCATCGACATCGTTGGAAATCTGCTGCGCCACAAGGGTATGATACAGCGCCGTATAAAAAATCTGTTTCTGCTCTTTCGACGTTCCGGTGATTTTGATTTTTCCAAGCTCCTTGCTCCAGGTTTTTTCAGCATTCTTTCGTACGCTATCGAAATCCCAGCCGGGTATCTCGGCCTTTAAATTGTTTCGTGCGCCGGTAATGTCGACGTAGGATAACCCAACTTTTACCAGCACAGTCTCATTTTCTTCTGTTCGAAAGTTTATAAAAGCGCCGATGGATTGGCCGGATTCTGCTGTTTTATAGGGGAAAAGCCGTCCTCCGGATTCGGGCGTTTTATAGCGTGCATCCCATGTACCCGAAGCGGCAAAGGGTTTGCTGAATTCCGCGACAAAAAAGATCTTTACTCCGGCGCCCAATTTGTAGCCTTCAATTCGAGTATTACTTACAATTTCAATATGCGATTTACCCGTCGGCTTTTTTCCAATGGCATGACCCAGATCGATGAGGATATGAGCATTATTTGCTTTGGGAAATGTGTAACGGTGAAATCCTGTACGTCGGGTGACGGTCAACTCGGCCCGTATATTGTAATCCGACAAACGTACGGCATAATACCCCGGCCATGCTGTTTCATCAGCATGGCTGAACCTTGACCTGTAACCCTCATCGGGATTCTCTTTAGGGCCAGGCCTGACCTGAATCCTGTCTCCAATCGTCGGCATGATCAGGATATCGCCTTTGCTGGCCCATCCCGTGCCGCTGAAATGGGTGTGGCTGAATCCCATGATCGAGTGATCTGCGTATTGGTATCCCGAACTATAATTCCATCCCACATTGTCCTCATCCGGGCTGAGCGCCACCATGGCAAATGGAAGCGTTGCACCGGGAAAGGTGTGCGCGAAAAAATCGGTGCCGATGAAAGGATCGACGGAATGAACGGGATGACTTTTAAAGAGTGGGTTCATTGTTTTGTGCAGCAGTTTGGGGCCATTACAATCCAAAACAATAAGGAATGTTATCGTCGCCAGGAGGATCAGAGATATTCTTTTCATAAAAACCAGCCTTTGATTTTTAAAATAAAATAGTTTATCTTTTCTGGAATTCCAAGTTTTGCATTCTGTACCGCACGCTTTAAAAATCGCGGCGTTTGATGAAAATTTGTTCTATTTTTACCGCCAAGTCGCTGAGACGCAAAGCTTAATTTGAACAAAAAAGGCTTTCCCTTTTGTGCCTTGCCGGTTCTACGGTTAAATTTTCACTGAATTGACATTTCTTGCTTGTTTGCTGCAAATCGGGGAGAACTCAAAGGGTAACTCAAATGAAAATGATTTTTTCTTTGCGCCTCTCCGCTTTTGCGGTAAGGTTTCAAAAGTGTCCGGTACTAAAGTCTCACAAAGGATATTTTATGTCAACAACTATTCAAATGAGAAAAAACGGTGCGATTACGATTCCAAAACCAATTCGTAAAAAACATGCTTGGGATGAGAATGGCGCATTTACTTTGCTTGACTTAGATGTAGGAATTTTTATCAGTCCGAAAAAAAGTGTTCTTCCAAAGCTGGTGACTCAAATCGAAAATCTGAGGAAAAAACAGGG
>JAACEJ010000085.1 GCA_011682565.1 Actinomycetota bacterium
CGGCTGTTTCAAATCCATGGAAACAGCTTTGCGGGCATCCCCCATAATGGAAATTGCTGAAATAAGCAGCGTTGGGGGAATGGCAATACTTTCACCATCCTCGGTTTTAAATTCATTATTCAGACTGTCTTTTCCGGAAATGAACGGTGTGCCAAAGACTTGAGCCATATCGTAGCAAGCCCGGGCCGCTCGCACCAGGCTGCCAAGCCTGTCCGGCTTGTCCGTATTTCCCCAGCAAAAATTGTCGAGCAAAGCAGTCTCTTCGAGACTCCCTCCTACAGCGATGACATTTCGAATGGCCTCATCAATGGCAGATGCCGCCATCCAGTACGGATCAATCAGCCCGTATTTTGGATTGAGGCCGTTGGAAAGAACAACAGCCCGATAAGAATTCAGGCGCGGCCGGGTGATGCTGGCATCGCCGGGGCCGTCCGTTGCTTCGCCTACCAGAGGTTTGAGAACACTTCCCGCCTGGACCTCGTGGTCATACTGACGAATGACCCACTCTTTGCTGCATACGTTTGGCGCGGAGAGGATTTTATGCAAAAAAGGTGTTAAATCGCCGGGATCGTCAAATACTGATTTTTCCACTTGCGGCGCTTTCCAGACCGCTTTGCGGATGATGCGCGGCATACCGCCATGGAGAAAATCCATGCCCAATTCGCCGACGATCTGGTTGTTGTAGCGCAGGCGGATTTTTTTATCATCTGTGGTTCGGCCAATAACTGTAGCCTCAACATCTTCACTTGCAAAGAGTTCCAGTGTCTCACCCACTTTTTCAGGCGGCACAAAAATGACCATTCTTTCCTGGGCCTCGGAAATCCAAATCTCCATATAAGTCAATCCGCGGTATTTGAGCGGTACTTTTTCCAGTTCGATCTCAGCGCCGATGGTCTCGGCCAGTTCGCCAATAGCGGATGAAAGTCCGCCGGCGCCGCAATCCGTGATGGCACGATAGAGGTCGCGATCTCTGGCCTGCATCAATGTATCGACAATTTTCTTCTCGACAATGGGATTACCAATTTGCACGGCACCGCTCCAGGTACCCTCACTCTCGGTATGCAATTCTCCGGAAGAAGCCGTGGCGCCGTGAATTCCATCCCGGCCGGTGCGGCCTCCGACAACAATGATATAGTCTCCGGGAACAACTGTTTTTTCGCATTTGTTCGCAGGGATCAAACCGACATTGCCACAGTAAACAAGCGGATTGCCCAGATATCGTTCATCAAAAAAGATCGAACCGTTTGATGTCGGTATGCCCATGCGGTTGCCGTAATCACGCACACCGGCAACCACACCCTGCATAACGCGTTTCGGATGAAGGACGCCTTTGGGCAACTCGCTGTGCGGCATATCCGTCGGGCCGAAACAAAAAATATCGGTGTTAATGATGGGTTTGGCTCCCAGTCCGGTTCCCAGCGGATCGCGGATGACACCGCCAATGCCGGTGTTTGCCCCGCCGTAAGGTTCCATCGCCGAAGGATGATTGTGGGTTTCCACCTTGAAACACACGTTGAATTCATCATCAAACTCGATGATGCCGGCATTATCTTTAAAAACGGATACGCACCACGGCAGGTCTAATTCGCTGGTAATACGAAAAATTGTTTGTTTCAGTAAATTGTCAATTCTTTCGCCGTTAAATTCAATAAGGCCGGTGAGCGTTTTGTGGCTGCAATGCTCAGACCAGGTCTGCGCCAGCATTTCCAATTCAATATCGGTCGGTTCTCTGTCCAGGTTTTTGAAATGGCTTTGAATGGTCTGCATTTCTTCAAGATTTAAAAACAAATCACGACTTTTACTAATCCGCTGTAGTTCATCATCATCTGCATGTAATATTGGAATATGCACAAGTTTGAACTGGGTTTCCAATGCGGGAAAAAATACTGTGCTTCCGGGCTGCAAAACATGCTCAACCACTTTATTCATCAGCAGTTTTTCTGTGATCCGTTTCTTTTCGGACTCGGACAAATCGCCGATGAATTCGTAACGCCTGGCTGTCTTTGCGTTCTGCACGTCTTCGATTCCCAGATCGGAAATCCCTTTTAGTGTGGTTTGCGCCACCAAATCGGTAACGCCGCGATTAAAAGTAATTTCCACGGACCAGGCATCAGGGCTTTCAGGAAAAGAAATATTCGTATCAATGGCCAAATCCTGGGTAACAGCATCCGCCAAAAGATTTTGCGCAATCAGGATTTTATCATCTTCTCCAATATCGCCAAGCAAATAGGTTACCTGAAATGAATAAACTTTTTCAACGGAATCGATGCCCAGATCACGAACACCGACCATAGTTGAATGGCCGTCGGCATCATAAAATTCCGGTTTTGTAGCGAGTTCAATGCGTGTAATCAAAATGGACCCTCATTTTTTATGAAAAATTAAGAGCAAATTTTAATGATAATTCACTGTAAAAGCAAGCGGAAAAGTGCTTGCACATTTTTAATTGACATTCTATTAGCGATTTCATATAGATGAAGATGTCCTGCCTGCGGTTGCCCAAGGATTAAAAAAGCGCAGCATCAATGTGACAACCACGCAAGAAGCCAATTTAATACATGTAAGTGATTTTGAGCAGTTGAGTTTTTGTAAACAAATGCAGCATCATAAAAAATAAATTGTTGTTTTAGTTGACTATTTGGTCGAACTGATCTGGGCGTTCATCTTCGTCTATGTCTTTGCCAAAGGCTATGAAGGAAAAGGCTGGCTCGAAGGATTGCGCTTCGGTTTAATCATCGGCCTTTTCTTCAATCTCCCCATGAGCATCGGAACTTATGTCACACAACCATTCCCCTTTAGTCTCGCACTGTACTGGTTTATCTTTGGCGTCATCAATTCCATGATTCTTGGAATTGTCGCTTCTCTCAGCTACAAACCGTTGGAATCCTGAAACAAAAGCCCGGTGATTTTGCCGGGCTTTAATCATGCCTTTACGAAATAAAAACACAGAACAGATAAAAGTGTAAACAATCCAAATTGGACACAGAAATAAAATGACACAGAAAAAGTTGATCCATTATTTTCTGTGCCATTTTTTTTACATCCCGAATTATCTCACCAAACTCATTTTAATACTTTTTTGTACATCACCCGCTTTAAGCCGAGCCAGGTAAATGCCGCTGGCAGCATTACGGCCGAATTCATTTTTTCCGTCCCAAGAAAACTCGTATTGTCCGGCAGATAACTTTTGTGCAACCAACTGCCTTACAAATTGTCCGGAAATTGAGTAAACATCAAGCGCTACAGAGGAGGGATGTGCAAGATGAAAAGCAATTTTTGTCTCCGGGTTAAACGGATTCGGATAGTTTTGCAATAATGTAAAATCTTCCGGCACGCCATTCTCCTTGTCCGCCACCAATGTCGGTTCTTCTGCAGCGCTGTTGACCGCAACCACGGCATCAAGATCAAAATCGCCATTATAAGGGCCCTCCTGCCAAAGGTCACCCATGTCGGTAATGCGCACGTAACGTACCCATTGCAGACCGAGATCGGCGAGATCAAAGCCGTCCGCGCCGGAAGAATCCGGGTTCGTTGGGTGCTGTGTGCTTTTAACAGGCGACACGCCGGCAAGTCCGGTGTAGGAAGTTGTATCGTAGGGGAATTGCACAAAATTTTCTCCATCCTGACTTACAGAGACAATTCCCGCTTCCATGAACGGTTGATTGGTCCAGGCGTTTATAAATACATTCTCAAAAACAAGAAAATCAACTCCCGGGCCATCCACAATAACATTATCGGAAAATTTTAAAGTAATTTCACCGCCGCTGCCCAAAGATAAAACTTCTTCCTCGGACTGAGCACCAAAGTATTCGTTTATCGCAGAATTTGGATCCGGGGGACCAAGCACATTTTCAGGAAAAAATGCATAGCCAAACTGACTCCAGGGAGAACCGGGCTGAAAAGAAACAACCTCATCCGCCCAGGGGTCGCTCTCACCCATCGGCTCGACGACCGTCATATCCTGCGCGCCATCGCCGAACAATAAAGTTGCGGTAACCGTATCCGCCGAAGTGTCCAATCGCTGCACTGTATCATCGGCAAAATTGCTGACATAAAGATCGCCGGTGGGTTTGTCTATAAAAAGCCTCATAGCTCCCTTGCCAACGCGGACAGGATCGTCCGGCCCGGAAATAACAGCTTTCGTATAAATATTGGCTTTGTATAAAAAGCCGTTATTTTCATCACCCCAGTCCGCCAGGTACGCCTTGCCGTTCGCCAAAATAGCCAGATCGCCGGGATAGCCGCCAATTGAGATTGTATCCACTATGGCGGGAGTATAAGATGGGGGAGCAAACATATTCAGAACAACCAGTTTCCCGGCGCCCTCGCCCCATTTGCCGGAACAGAGAATATAATAATTATAGTCCGGCCCCCATTTGATAACCTGGGGATTTGTCGGGACATCTAATGTTTTCGTTACCGAATCGGCAGCAACATCGATAACAGAAACCGAAGAGGCGCTATAATCCGGGTAACCGCCGGTATTGGCCACCAGCGCTGTATTATTATCAACCAAAATCCCCTGCGGCGCTGTGCCAACGGGAATCTGCTTTGTCACCGTTCCGGACTGCAAATCCACAACGGCCACAGCATCAGCCATGAGCAAACTGACATACATTTTGTTTTTTCCAACCAGCGCCATCGCGTATGGATTGGAACCTTCCGGAAATGCAATACTTTTCGTTACCTGAACTGTAACGGGATCGATGACCATCAATTCGGGCGGTACGCTGTTCAAAACATAAAGTTGATCACGATATGCCAGAATTTGATTCGGCACCTGTCCCAATTCCAGAATGTTATTTTCAATAGCACCTGTTTCCATGTTCATTTTGGAAAGCGTTCGCCCCAGATTGTTTTCCACAAACATAGTTCGGGGAAAATCAACAGCCAGACTAAAAGACGCAAATAATAATACCAATAAAACAATAGTAATTTTTCTCATTTCTTTCTCCTTTTGATTCGGTTCGTTGTGAGATTACTCTTTATCTTTCCACCTGCACACCAACACGCCACTCTCTTCCCGGCAGCGGCGAACTCTCGATGAGTTGGTAAGAAACATTTGTAAAATTAAAGGCCGAAATTCTAAAAACGATTCCAGTTGTTTTCACCTGCAACTTTATTCCGGCTGTCAAATCATGTACCTGATGCTCCGGCATTTTGACTGTATTGGCAGCAGTGACAAACCTGGCGCCGATTATGCGCCAGTTGTAGTCCAGATAAAACGTATGAAAGTTAAGTTGCAGTGAACACTTTGTCGAGCGGGTTGGCCTATAGGGAATTCCTTTTCCGTGGGTCGTCCTTTCTCTGCTCAGATTTTGTGTAAAAAGGCGTGTGTGGGAAAAAGCCAGTTGCACCATCCGCCCTTTTGTATTCCAGTTCAACTCGTATTCTTCGCCTGCCAGTAAAGCGTTTGTATTTATGGGTGTAAATGTTGCAAATGAACCCATTTCCCAGATGATCAGATTTTGCACATCGTTTTTAAAATAATTGACTCGCACAAGGCCGTCACCCAAAAGATGCCAGCCGACAGATAAACAGGCCTCGTGCGAGGTGCTTTTTTCAGGAAGAAGATTTGGGTTTCCGCGCACCTGGTATTGCTGGTAAAACAGATCGGCATAAGTGGGCAGCCGGAAACTTTTGCCCCAGCTTGTACTTAATCGCCACAGCAACAATGCTTTTTTTGAAAAGGAAAGGGACAAAAAAGGATTCCATGCAGTAGTAAAATCATTCATATCCTGATGCAATGTATGGGCTGCATCAAAGCGCAGGCTTGTTCTCATTGCAGCGGAATTGAGAAATGGAATTTGCTCCGATTGCATTTCATATTGCAAAACCGCGCCGTAACTCGCCCGCCTGGCAAGCCCCACAGGCGGGCTGTCAACACGGAGCAAGTCCTTGTCCTTAAAATCTGTAGTTCTGAATTCAATTTCAGCCCGCATTTTCTTTCCGTTTTGTAAATCCTGCTCCCAGGTGGAATGAGCCGTAAATTGACGCAGCTTATTTTCATTATCATACACCGGAATGGCCCGCCAGGCAACCGGTACCTGTGAACGGATATACTTGTTCAAATAATGCGAGTTTTCTCCGGAATAACCCAACTGAAACTTTAAAGAACGCCAATCGCATTTTAATCGAAACACATTACGAGCCGTCTCCGCGCGGGCATACGGTGAAAGTTGGAAAGTTCTTCCCGGCATACCGCGATCGGAGCGAAAAAGCTGTGCAAAAGCGCCCAGGCGATACTTTCTTTTTTTCCAGCCAATGTGCACATAGAAATTACGATTCCGCCAATCGGAATTAATGCGCCTACGGCTTTCCCCTTTTCCGGCGGGATTTTCATAGGCATAATCCCCGTCGGCGCTGCTCTGTTCAAAGGTTGTGATATATGAAAAATGCCCTTTTTGGCCTGAAATTTCCGGCGCCCACATCTGCCGTCCGAAGGAACCGATGCCGCCGTTCACTTTTATTTTGTTTCCGCCGGCTATTTTGGTAATAATATTGATACTCGCTGCCAGAGCGCCTTCACCATAAATATTCGCCGAAGCGCCTTTCCTGACTTCGATCCGCTGTACTGAGGACAATGGGATGGTCGACAGATCAATTTTTCCGCTCAGGCCGTTGTTCAGGCGAACGCCATCGATGAGAATAAGCACCTGGTTGGCTACACTTCCGCGGACTGAAACCGTTTGCGAATTATCCGAACCATTTTCATTTATGATGATGCCCCCGGCCATCTTTAATAAATCGGCAACACTCTGCCGCTGAGAACGTTCAATATCTGTTTTTGTGAAAACAACCATATCAGGATCGGATTGTGATCGGTCGCGCCGGGCAGAAACGGTTATGGCTTCCATTTCAATGACACTCTTTTGCAAGCGAAAAGAAAGCCGCGCGGGTTCATCGTTATTCACTTTGACATTGGTAACGATTTGCGGCGCATATCCTATGCAGCCGGCTTTAACCGAATAAACGCCGGTAAAAATATTTTCAATTACAAAATGCCCGTTAGCATCGGTGGCTGCGCCGAAAGTTGTGTTCTCAACGATGACATTTGCACCGGCCAGTGGTTTTCCGCTTTCCGCATCCAGAACATATCCCTGGATTTTTATCGATGATTGCCCGTGAGCGACGCCAATCAAAATCAATAGCAGAAAGAAAGTTTTAGCAAAACGAGCACATTTCATAATGATAGTTTTTTTGCAGTAAGTTGAGAGATTTTTCGCAGGCGGGAAATAAAAAACCCCAGCCTTCAATTGAAAAGTGGGGTCATATATTATGCAGAATGGCACACCTCACCCGCGAAGGTTGCTTTAATATAAAGTTCTGGCAGGTCTCCTGGCTTTGAGCTTCAAACCTACGACCGCGCCTTCCCGGATCACCCAGTGGCTTGTCCTGCTTTCACAGGTGCGGCTTTCGTAGCTCTTTACAGTAGCGGGGCTGCGACGGATTTTCACCGTCTTCCCTATTAATCTTTAAAGAACCAAAACAAGAGTTTCAAAGAACGGAAGAATATAAAGATTTTGTCTTTCCTTTACAAGCAGTTTTTACGGCTTTTTATCAATCCAATTTTCCAAATAATCATTTGGAAGTAACTTTGCAAAATGTTTTTGATTCCGCGTTACGACAATATGTTTGCCGGCTAATGCAGTAGCGGCTATCGGCCGCTGTTAAGCTGTGGTGCCACGCTTGAAAAACTTTAACTTGCCGATTAATATCGCGCGTGGCATAGTTAGTTTACACCGAATGTTGGCCGCACATTGATTTTTATGCGAGTTCTTTTCTTTTTGTTTTGCGGGGTAATACAGAGTGAATCTTTTTCAAATCCTCTTTTTCTTTCTCTAAATTTCTTAAATACTCTCTGGATAATCTTTCGCGAATATCTCGCATTATTTTTACAGCATCAAATGATTTTTCTGATTTATTCTTCATTGATTACTTCCCTTGGGCTTCTTATTTCAACTAATGAATACCCATATTTTAAGTTTATCGAATTATACAGTTGAATCCTTCTCAGGTTCACTATATGTTTAAAATTCCAACTCACCAAAACATCTACATGATATATTGTCGCCAATGCTATATGTTGAGCATCTAGTAAATATTTTTCCGATACTGTTTTTTCTTCAATGTATTTTGTAGATAAAAATTGTACTTTTTTATCAAAAAATATATATTCTTTATTTTTTTCAGGGACTATACTAAGAATATCTCTTACCTTTGGGGGCGCTAGTTCAAGTTCCTTTAATGTTAAATCAGACAATACGAGTGTCTTGATTCCTGATTTAAATTCTTCAAACAATTTTATTGTAACTTTTTGAAACTCTTCATCTAAATATCCGCCCACAACTGAAGTATCTGCGTAAATTCGACTCTTCATACTCTTTTTTTCTTGGGTTTTATTTTTTTCTTTTACTACTTGTTCATTTTACATTTCCGCGTAGCTTTTATTTTTTAAAGGAAAAGAACTAGAACAAATTAAGAAGAAACTTGTTGAAAAACAATAATTTTTTCAATTTCACAGTATCTCACTTATTGGTGGATGACGGGGCCTAAACCTCTGAGGGTTTCCACCTGCAAGTGATGTGTTACATTTCACACCAATCACTTAATCAATAAAATTCCACACAAACCCCCAGCGCAATTGCGCTTTTGGCATGGGATAGCCATAGGTGCGTTCATATTCCAGGGACAAAGGATTGAGAAGGGAAGCAAAAAGAGTTACATCCTTGATGATGAAAATGCCGTGCAAATAAGGCACAATAACGGGATTCAGAACAGCAGTCGTGGCGGAATAATCGGCATAGTATGGCAGAGGGCCGAATCGCGTGCTCAAAAATTCCGCACCAACGCGAATGCGGGCATCGAGGTCGCCTTGAAAAAAAACACCGGAAAACTGCACATAATGAAATGCAGACAGCACCGGTAAATTTGTAATCTGCAAATTTGTATTCAAAGCTTTAAACAACTTGATTTTGGAAACCAGATGCAGACCGGAAAATAATTTCAAGTCAATCCGTGCATCGAGCGAAGACCGCCAGTAAGTCGCTTCGTTGTAATAGCCTATCGGTGCCGATGTATCGGTTACGGCAGTCATTTTATCGAGATCGAGGGCAATTTCATTTTGTACGCGTGTCAGCGATGCGGCAGCGAAAAGTTTGATTCGGGAGTTTGAACCTTCCAGACCCATGCCGAACTGCTCGTGAATCTCCGCTTCAAGCTTTCTATTACCCAGCGCAAAAGGACCGCGAACGTAACGCGCCTCCAAACTCGGGACAACTTTTTGGCGGGTCAGCCAGAACACAGATTTTATTTTCGGATTGAAGGCATAATGCATTCGCAGTTCGGGCAGAACAAACGGGCCGAAATCCCGCGCCTTTGATATTTTTGCTCCGGCATTCCAGAATATTTTTTCTCCTGCTTCATTGGAAATATTCGCCAGCCCTGCCAATTCCCAACTTGTGTGCTGCCCCCAATCATTACTATTCAAGCGCACTAGTTGCCAGTTCAATCCGACATTTAGTTTGGCGAAACCGAGCGGCTGCGCATATTCGCTGGTCGA
>JAACEJ010000632.1 GCA_011682565.1 Actinomycetota bacterium
TCTGCTTTTTCTTGTTTTTTTGCTGATTCCCGTAGTCATTTCCATTTATATTGCATTTACAAAATACAATCCTGTGATGCCGCTGGCTGCTGCCGATTGGATTGGCTTGAATAATTTTAAAGATGTACTCGGCGACCCGAAACTGTGGCAAAGCCTGTGGCGTTCTTTGAAATTTGCCGGTCTCATGCTTCCGGTTCAATTGTTTCTTGGCGTTACCCTGGCCGTAGGATTGGATCAGGGATTACGCCCGGATAAACTTTTCAAATTTTTCTATTTTTCTCCACTCGTCACTTCAGCCGTTTCGGTCTCTTTGATTTGGTCCGCACTCTAACCTGGGGGCGCGATCGATACGGATGGATTAATGCCGGTTTATTATCAATGGGTCTCGTCCGCGATCCTGTGCAATTTCTCAATTCTCCCGATATGTTTTTAAAATCTGTTATTATTATGAGTATTTGGCATGGGCTTGCTTTTGTCATTCTCATTAATCTGGCCGGTTTGCAGAACATTCCGAAACAACTTTATGAAGCTGCGCAAATAGATGGCGCTGGAACCGTTACTCAATTCTTTAGAATAACATTGCCGGCCCTGCGTCCACAAATGACTTTTCTTATTGTGATGGGAACCATTGGAGCAGTTCAAGTCTTTGAGCAGATTTATATTCTCGGGGGCGGCTCTGACGAGCCGGGTACAAAGTTTGGCCCAAATGACAGTGGCATGACGATCGTTCCGTATATTTTTCGCAAAGGTTTTGAGGACATGCACATGGGTGCAGCTTCTGCTGCGGCCTATGTTCTGTTTGTTATACTGTTGCTATTAACCACTATAAATTGGAAGTTTTTAAAAAGGTCAGAATGAAAAGTTTCTATAAAATAAAGCTGCAAAGAATAATCTTGTATTTTGCTATGTCGGTCGGTGCGATTTTCATGACCCTGCCTTTTTATTTTATGATGACGACTTCTTTTAAAGGTATCAAAGAAGTACGGAATATCGATATTCTTTCCGCGCTATGGGTGCACCATCCCACGTTGGAGACCTATCGGCAGCTTTTCGAGGGTCTTCCATATTTGAAATTTATGTGGAACAGTTTAATCGTTGCTGTTGCAGTTACTATCGGCACACTTTTTTTCAGCACCCTTGCAGGTTTTGCTTTTGCAAAACTAAAGTTTCCGGGGCGGGATAAGATATTTTTCACCATTCTTGCTACTATCATGATTCCCGGTTCGGTGCTTCTTGTTCCCGGCTTTCTGCTTATGCGTGATTTTGGTTGGCTGAATACGTTTTTGCCGCTTATTGTCCCTGCCTGGGCCAGCAGTTTCAGCATTTTTTTATCGCGGCAGTTTATTAAAGCAATTCCGGATGATATGATTGACGCTGCCAAAATTGACGGCTGCAGCAACTTCAGAATTTACCGGCACATCATTTTACCGCTCTCAAGACCACTGTTGGCAACATTAGCAATTCTTACTTTTCTTTATTCATGGAATAATTTTATTAATCCGTTAATTTATTTGCAGGATGAAAATTTGTATACGCTACCGTTGGGTATTTCTCTTTTACAAGGCCGTTTTCAGAGGATTGAAAATATCCAGATGGCCGGAGCCACCCTGGCGGTTATTCCGGTTATCGTTATCTTTTTTATATTGCAGAAACAGATCGTTAAAAGTCTGTCGACCACCGGGTTAAAGGGATAGCTCGTTCAAAAACGAGAGACACGTGTTTTTGTTGTCATTTATACAACAACCGGCGTTTAATATGTTGTAAAAATGCAACATATTTGATTTATTGGATATTGAACAAAGACGCTTAAAGTGAAAATAAATAAGCTGTTAATGGCCTTTTAGTTGTTTAGGCATATTAATTGCTGGAAAAAAAGTATTCACCCGCCAATAGGGGGCAAGTTGATGAGGGGGAGGCTAAGAGTAAAGACCGTGTTGGGGGAACGGTCTTTTTTTATTGGCAAAACTTTTCCGATGAATATTCAATACAATTACTATCATCGGCAATAATAAATGTTGTTATTCCTAACCATCCGAATTCAAAATTCTCCGAAATCCTTTCCCGTTTCTAAACAACGCTATAAAATCATTTTCAGATTTTTCTACAAAATCTGGCACTAAAATTGTTACATTTTACCGGTACTTTCCTGCAAATTTGAATACCCTGATTTACAGAACTTTATTACATATTTCAGAAAACGTAATTTCCATTTTTGTTAATAAAGTATCAAAATGAAACAATTTTTCTGCTAAACTGAAAGGTCTTAAAACAGCGTTATGAAACGACAACTTTTTCTTTTCTCTTTGATTTTTATTATTTCCTTTCCTTTGCTCCATGCCTTTGCGCAGCCAAACCATACAAAACTTTTATATTCCGATCCGCTTGACAATGCGAATTCAGGTACTTTTTCCAGGTTTGAAAATAACAGTGGAACTTTCATCGCCGGCAGGGGATGGCAGGCTGTGAATCAAAACAGCCAGTTGTTCATCGAGATACCGCAAATTTTGCCGACAGAAGGAACCATGATTCTTGATGTGACGAATTTTGATCCGGTAAGCCAGAATGCGGATACGAAGCAGCAGATCATCAATCTTTATTCGCAGGAAAACGGCAGCAAAGACATTTTTGATACGAATGGTTCCTGGACAAACATTCGCACCGGTACAGGCTACACCGCCGGTGAGGGAACAGCGGGTTTCAAGTTTCTTGCCGCACCCCACGGTGTTGACACGCGCGATGAAAAAAGATGTATTGAAGATGCGACATGGGATTTGAACGCAACTTATGAGTTTAAAATTATCTGGACGACGTCTAAAATATATTGCTATTTTAACGGCAGCGAACAAGCTGTTTTTAACTTCAGCGGCCAGGTTGAGGCTTTTCGCTATATTTTTCTAGGAACCGACAATGTTTATACGGCGCAGCCGGGACCAATTTATTCTAATTTGCGCATTTATACAACGGATGGCGATCCCGGAACGACAGAGTCGATCAGTTTCACGGACATTACCAGTGGTGCCGGAAC
>JAACEJ010000633.1 GCA_011682565.1 Actinomycetota bacterium
ACAAATATAGTTTACTTTGTCATCAATATCAAGCTTTAATTTTATAAACCTTTATTTTATGTAGCATTGTTAAGTAATATCAGAAACACACCCCCCATGAAATTTATAGTTGCGCAATTTCGATCTTGTTCTTGATCGTTTCTATAATTCCACGTATTTTCTTGTCGTGCCCGATCATTTGATCGACGGTGTTGAGCGCATGTATGACTGTGCTGTGGTCGCGTCCGCCAAAATGAAGTCCTATTGTTTTCAGTGAGTTGTCCGTCATTTTTTTGGAAAGGTACATGGCGATTTGCCGGGCCTGGGCCACTTCTTTTTTGCGCGTTTTGGCCCGCAGCATATCATCAGGGAAATCGAAATAATCAGCCGTTACCTTTTGGATGTACTCGATGCTGATTGCTTTTGTGTCGCGAATGCACACATCCTTAAGGAGGCTTTTGGCAAGACTAAGAGTGATGTCCTCACTGTTCAATGATGAATAAGCGAGCAGCCGGATCAGGGCACCTTCAAGCTCGCGAATATTGGATGTGACATGCGTGGCAATAAAATGATAAATTTCGCCAGGCATTTCCAATCCGCTCTCTTCCGCCTTTTTTTGCAAAATGGCCTGCCGCGTTTCCAGGTCCGGTTGCTGCACATCGACAACCAGGCCCCATTGAAATCGCGAGATGAGCCGTTCTTCGATGCCTTTCAAATCTTTTGGCGGCCGGTCGGAAGACAGAATGATTTGTTTCCCTTTTTGATGAAGAGCGTTAAATGTGTGAAAAAATTCTTCCTGGGTTCTTTCCTTGTTGCCGAAAAATTGTATATCGTCGATGATCAAAATATCGACATTTCGATACAGACCGGAAAACTCGGTCGATCTGTTGTTTTGGATCGAGTCTATAAAATGCTGGGTAAAGCGCTCACTGTCAACATAGAGGGTGCGATGCGTATCGGTATTCTCTTTTGCATAGTTGCCAATGGCCTGGATAAGGTGCGTTTTGCCCAGGCCCACGCCTCCATAAACAACAAGGGGATTAAAACTGGTTTTCCCCGGGCCTTTCGCCACTGCCATAGATGCTGCCTTTGCAAATTTGTTGCTGTCTCCCTCTACAAAACTTTCAAAAGTGAACCGATCGTTTAGATTGTCATGGCCATTCGCCCTGCCGTGTGTTTTTTTTGTGGCCGGAAGATGCACAGCTTGTGTTGCCTGATCCATAACGATCGAATAGACAAGTTTGTATTCGGAACCAAGAACCTGAGCGAGAGATCGGTTAATTACAGTATTATAGTGCTGTTCTAACCATTCATAAAAAAACTGGCTCGGTACCTGAATGGTTAAGGAATGGTCTTCAAGCTTTAAAGGCTTGATCGGTTTGAACCAGGTTGCATAGCTATTCTGGTTCACACTGGCCTTGATAGTGTCAAGAAATTGATTCCAAACTTCGTTTACTTGCACATTCATTTATTTTTCCTGTAATTAGTCGGTAATTGGATTTTGCAGCACGTCTCCACAAGCATAAAAAATGTCCATCCACAACCCATCGACCGCTCTTTCCACCTGAACAAAGATATTTGGTGTACAGACGTGCATATCAACATATAGGGGTAAAAAAATATGATAGCCTAAGAATACATCAAATTAAAGTTATTCACAAGTTTTTCGAGTTATCCACATCGGTGTTAAAATTTTTCAATCTAATAGAAATCAAAAAGATATCACTGGGGCAAAGCTGGGTTATCCACAATAAGAAATGTGTCTTGCCCTTTTTTGCAAAACCTTTAAAAAGAACTTTTAAAAGTTATCCACATGTTTTGAGTAGCACCCCTGCCTGTATTAATGTACTAATTATGGCGATAATGTCAAACTTAAAAATGAATAAATTGAATAAATTTTTAAAACCTCTTGGATAAATGCAAAAAGGAAATTATATTTTAATGCTTTATGGAGGCTTGGAAATATGACTCATTCTATTTGTGATGTACCGGGGATAAAGGTCGGGCATGCTCAGGATGATTTAGCAAAGACTGGCTGCACCGTCGTCCTGCCTGATGTTGAAGCAACTGCCGGCGTGGATGTGCGCGGCTCGGCACCCGGAACACGGGAGATCGAATTGTTGAAACCCGTTCGTCTGGTGCAAAAAGTGCACGGCATTCTGTTGGCAGGCGGCAGCGCATTCGGATTGAATGCAGCCGGGGGGGTGCAAAGGTTTCTTGAAGAACGCGGAATTGGATTTCAAACGAGAACTGCTGTCATTCCACTGGTACCTGCTGCTGTAATTTACGATCTGGATGTGGGCGATCCGGGTGTGCGACCCGATGCCGGGATGGGCTACAATGCTTGTCTCGCAGCTCGTGCCGATGAGCATCGTAAAGGTGTTGTTGGCGTCGGATGCGGGGCAACGGTCGGTAAAATCGCCGGGCAGGAAAAAGCTTCGCCCGGAGGCATTGGCACCTGTTCGCTGGAATTGACCGGTGGGATTGTCGTCGGCGTTCTTACGGTTGTCAACGCGTTGGGAGAAATTGTCGATCCCGTCACCGGGAATATTCTTGCAGGACTTTGTGATGATAAAGGGACCGGGTTTTATCCATCAGTGGAAGCGATGAAGAATATTTTTTTCAAATCCCCCTTTCAATCAATGAACACAACGCTGACTGTCGTTGCGACGAATGCCGGATTGACCCGGGAGCAGGCGACAAAAGTTGCACAAATGGCACAGGATGGTTTTGCGCGCGTCATCCGTCCGGCACATACGATGTATGATGGGGACATTGTTTTTGCCCTTTCCGTTGGGGAACTAGAAGCGGATGTTAATCTGATCGGTGCGGTTGCTTGCGAGTTGGTGGCTGAAAGTATTGTTCGAGCCGTCAAAGCGGGAAAAGAATAGGATAATTACAAATACCCCAAAATTATCCTTGAATATCAGGCGAAAATAAAAAAAGCCCTCCGATTGGAGGGCTTTTTTTTGCTCGGTAAATTGATTTTAATAATTGAGACTCAAACCGAGATTGAATGTCCGTGGTAATCCAAAGGAAATTT
>JAACEJ010000634.1 GCA_011682565.1 Actinomycetota bacterium
CACGCGCTTTCGCGTCCGGCGTCGTTTGAAGCAGAGGCCGTGAACCGGGCGCTGCTCATGGCGGAGACGACCGGCTGCTCGTTGTATATCGTGCATATCTCCATCGAGGATGGCGCTGCATCGCTGCGAGCGGCGCAAAAGCGGGGCGAAACGGCGTTCGGCGAAACCTGTCCGCATTACCTGCTGCTCGACGAGAAAAAGTACGGCCTGCCGCCGCAAGAGGCGGTCAAGTATGTCATCAGTCCGCCGCTGCGACACAAGCGAAACCAAAAAGCGCTGTGGGACGCCCTCGCCGACGGCACGCTGGGGAGCGTGGGCACGGATCATTGTCCCTTTACGTTGCAGGAAAAATTAGCCGGGATCGACGATTTTACCAAAATTCCCAACGGCGTGGCCGGAGTTGAACATCGATTGAGTCTGCTTTACACTTTTGGGGTAAAAGAAAATAGGATTTCACCGGAAAAATATGTCGATCTCGTTTCAACCCGCCCGGCAAAACTGTTCGGCCTCTACCCGCGAAAAGGCGCGCTAGCGCCGGGCAGCGACGCCGACATTGTGCTGTGGGATGCGAACGCCGAGGAAACGATTTCCGCGAAAAACATGAAGCAGAATTGCGACCATACGATTTACGAGGGATGGAAAATCCGCGGCAAAGCGGCAGTGGTCGTTAGCGGGGGGAGGGTTCGGTATGATAGTGGGGAACTGTTCGTTGAACCGGGAGACGGGGTTTTTCTTTATCGTGCGCGATGAGAACTCGCCTGAAATGGATATTGGTTTGGGCGATGGAAAATAATTGTTAAACTGCCATGTTTTTTGTCGTTCTTCCTTTTAACTTCATTTCTTTTGCATCTTTTTTGAACTAAGTTTATCAAATTAAAAACTGTAAAATATATTGATTCACGCAAAAATAAGGAAAGATTGTATGAAGAAAATCCTGATTTTGGGTGCAGGAACTGCCGGTACTATTATGGCAAACAAGTTGAGCCAGCATCTCAATCCTGAGGAATGGCAAATTACAATTGTGGACAAACACAAAAACCACTATTATCAACCTGGATTTCTGTTTATTCCCTTTGATATTTATTCAAAAAATGATGTTGTTAAACCCAAGCGGGATTACATTCCAACCTCGGTTGAAATGATTCTTAGCGGGGTTGAAGTTATTGAACCTGAGAACAATCGGGTCAAATTAACGGATAATCGTATTTTGAGTTATGATTATCTCATCCTTGCGACCGGTTCCCAGATCAAGCCGGAAGAGACGGAGGGGTTGAAGGAAGGATGGTGGTTTAAAAATATTTTCGAGTTTTACACTCCGGAAGGCGCTGTGGAATTAGAAAAATATCTTAAACATTGGCAAGGCGGCCGCCTAGTTCTGAATATCATCGAAATGCCGATAAAATGTCCTGTTGCACCACTGGAGTTTCTCTTTCTGGCAGACTGGTGGTTCACAGAAAAAGGTATTCGTGATAAAGTGGATATCACTTTTGTAACGCCGTTGCCCGGTGCTTTTACCAAGCCAAAGGCAGCGCAAATTCTGGGATCATTTCTGGAAAAGAAAAGCATTAACCTGGTAGCCGAATTCAATACCGGTTCTGTTGATTGGGAAAATAATAAACTTGTATCCTTTGATGAGCAGAAGATTGAATATGATCTTTTGGTTACCATACCGACAAATATGGGCAGTGACTTGATTGAGCGATCTGGGATGGGCGACGAATTGAATTTTGTTCCTACGCACAAGCACACTTTACAATCGAAAAACTATGAAAACATTTTTGTGATTGGAGATGCTACTGATTTACCCAGTTCTAAAGCGGGCGCTGTGGCGCACTTTCAGGCCGATGTGCTGACGGAAAATTTTATGCGACATATCGACGGGCTGCCGCTGTTGGATTCTTTTGACGGACATGCAAACTGTTTCATCGAATCCGGATTTGGCAAAGGCCTGCTCATTGATTTTAATTACGATGTGGAACCCTTGCCGGGTAAATTTCCCCTGCCGGGTGTGGGGCCATTTTCCTTGCTTCAGGAAACAAAAATGAACCATTGGGGGAAAATGATGTTTCGCTGGGTGTACTGGAATCTGCTGTTAAAGGGTTCTGAGCTTCCAATCGAGGCGCAGATGAATATGGCCGGAAAAATGAGATAGGGAGGCTCACAATGGACAAAGATTTAGAGTTGCTCCATCAAAAGATAGATTTTCTTACCGAACAAGTAATGGTTACCCAGCGGCGACAAAAAGAAATGGAATATCTGCGTCGTGATCTCACTCCTATTGCTTCGGACTTGTTTAAAACCGTAGTAGAGGAACTGGATGAGGTCGCTCCTTATTTCAGCTATGAAGACCTTATTTTTCTGGTAAAAAAATTACTGCGCAACACGAGGACACTCATTGTTTTGTTTGAAAACATGGAAAGTGCGACGGACTTTTTTAATGATGCCGCTCCGCTCTCCAAGGCCGTCTTTCAATCGGCTTTGGAAGGTTTTGATACCATGGAGCGTAAAGGATATTTTACGTTTGTCAAGGGTGCTGGGGATGTTATTGATGAGATCGTCACTTCGTTCAGTGAGCAGGACGTCAAGCAATTTGGAGAAAATGTGGTCTCGATTTTGAATACGGTTAAGCAATTGACGCAGCCGGAAATGCTGAATGCCATCCAAAACGCTTTAACAATTTATAAAAACATCGAGGTCAAACCACCTGAAAAGATATCTGTTTTCGGCTTGGTGAAAGAATTAAACAGTCCTGAGGTGCGTAAAGGCATTGCTACGGGATTGGCTATTCTTAAAAATATTTCAATTAACATGGAAGCACAGAGCCTTCTTAAAGAAGAGAATGAAGGCGCTGCTTCATAACTAAAAAAAAAGTACCAGTTCACCCTCTGCATTTATCGTTATGAATAAAGATTAACGATTTTTGATTTGCGAAGGAGTGGTGCATCAATAATCTCAAATCAAAAATACTTTTAAAATTGTTGATCCTTTTTCTAATATCAAAAGAAGGAGCAAAAGTTGTGG
>JAACEJ010000635.1 GCA_011682565.1 Actinomycetota bacterium
AAATTTTTAAATCCAACTGAGGTGATAATAATATGGCAGCGACAAAACCTTCGACTCTGCATGAAGACAGGCTCTTTAGTTCAAATCCACTGGAGCGCAAAATTGCCAAAGAGTTGTATGATATAGCTAAAACATTACCCCTGGTTTGTCCGCACGGGCATGTCGATCCGAAATTGTTTGCCGAAAATGCACCCTTTCCCGATCCGACCGAATTGCTGGTTATCCCGGATCACTATCTTTTCCGAATGCTCTATTCCCAGGGCATCCCGCTCGAATCCCTTGGCGTACCGCGCATCGACGGCGGGCAAACCGAGCAGGATCACCGCAAAATTTGGCAAATCGTCGGCGAAAATTTCTATCTCTTCCGCGGAACACCGACAGGCGTGTGGCTGAGTCACGAACTGTATGAGGTGCTTGGTATTCGCACACGTTTGACCGGTGAAACAGCCATGGCGATTTATGACGAAATTCTGGAAGCGCTGGCAAAACCGGAAAATTTACCGCGGGCCATGTTCGACAGGTTCAACATTGAAGTGCTCAGCACCACAGATTCCCCCATCGATTCTCTGGAACATCACATAAAAATTCGCGAAAGTGACTGGACAGGCAAAATCGTTCCCGCCTTTCGGCCGGATAATGTAACGGATTTTATGGCCACAGGTTGGCGGCAGAACATCGACAAACTGGCCAAAGTAAGCGGCGTGGATTGTTCGACCTACAAAGGCTATATTCAGGCGTTGGAAAACCGCCGTGCCTTTTTCAAAAAAATGGGCGCTACTTCTACGGACCAGGGCGTTTTCACACCTTTTACCGCCGAAATGGAAGAACGGGAAGCCGCCGGGCTTTACGAGAAAGCGCTCAAGGGCGAGGCCACAGCGGAAGACGCCCGGATGTTCACCGGCCATATCATCATGGAAATGGCGCGCATGAGCATCGAGGACGGGTTGACCATGCAAATTCATCCCGGGGTTTATCGGAACCATAATCCTGAGATTTTCAAAAAATTTGGCGCGGATAAGGGCTGCGACATTCCCATGGCAACCGATTATGTCAATAATCTCAAACCGCTGTTGAACAAATACGGCAACGATCCCAGGCTCACACTCATTGTTTTCACCATTGACGAAGACACCTATTCGCGTGAGTTGGCGCCTTTGGCCGGACATTACCCGGCAATGAAACTGGGTCCCGCCTGGTGGTTCCATGACAGCCGCGAAGGGATGTTGCAATACCGTCATGCGACCACCGAGACGGCCGGCATTTACAACACCGTGGGATTCAACGATGATACACGCGCGTTTCCATCCATCCCCGCGCGCCACGATGTTGCCCGGCGCGTGGACAGCCGTTTTCTTGCCGAGCTCGTCGCCGAACACATCATCGATATGGATGAGGCGAAAGAAATGATTGTGGATTTGAGTTATAATTTAGTGAAAAAGAATTACAAATTATAGTTCCGTCAGGCCCAAATGATCGAATTTCGTTTGTTTGGAAAATACTTGTTTTGCCGGTTCTTTTCGCTAACCACTAATTTCACGAATCGCACGAATTAATAAAGATTGAATCCGCAAAAATTCTGTTCGTGAAATTCGTGTCATTCGTGGTTTGCATATTTTGAAAAGGAACTCCGACAACAGACAGAAGCGGCAGAGAAACCGGTTTTGATTTGACTTTTAATGCAGCTAATAAAAAAGAAGAAATAATGAGAAAATCTTTTTCTCGTTTTCATCTTAACAACACCAATTACGAGACAGGTACAAATGATCGAATTTCGTTTGTTTGGAAAATACTTGTTTTGCCGGTTCTTTCCACAACCACTAATTTCACGAATTGCACGAATTAAAATAAATTGAATCCACAAATATTCTGTTCGTGAAATTCGTGTCATTCGTGGTTAAAATGACCCGAGACGAACTCTGCCGTGAGGTAGTATCTGCAATAAAAAAGGAAGAACAATGAAAACTATTTTAATTCTTATCCTTACAATCCCTATTATGAGCCACGCCCAAATGAAAACACAGAAAACAAACAGCGCAGGAGAATCTTCGCTTCATCCCGTTGCATTAACTTGCGAGTATCTAAAAAATCCCCTCGGCATAGACGTTCAACAGCCGCGGTTTTTCTGGAAGCTGGAATCCGAGCAAAACGGCGCAAAACAAAGCGCGTTTCGAATTATTGTATCGGGGAGCAGAGATAACCTGGATAAGGGTAACGGCGAGATGTGGGATTCGGGAAAAATAAAATCCGATAAAACAATACAAATTGTTTATGCCGGCAAGCCGCTTGAAACAGGTACGTATTATTTCTGGAAAGTGCAAGTCTGGGATCAGGATAACGCGGAATCTGCATGGAGTGAAAGCGCTTTCTTTTCCATGGGAATGCTGCATCCAAATGATTGGAAAGCACAATGGATCGGTGCGCCGCCGGAAAAACCATATCAGGGAAAAGGAGACCCGCCCATTCCACCCTCTCCCCTGCTGCGAAAATCCTTTGCGCTATCTCAGAAAGTAAAACGCGCAATGGTTTATGTTACTGCGCTCGGCGATTATGAACTGCGCCTGAACGGAACAAAAGTCGGGGACCACGTTTTAGCGCCGGAATGGACCGATTACCTCAAACGCATACAATATCAAACATTTGATGTTACAAAAATGCTATCGCCGGGTGAAAATGTCGTCGCCGCAATCCTTGGCGACGGCTGGTACGCCGGCCGCCTGGGCCCGGTACGCTGGGATAAAAACTATCCACGACGCGGACCTTATGGCCTGGATCGACGTCTGTTCATGCAGTTGGAAATTGAATATGCAAATGGCAAAAAGGAAACAATTATTTCCGACGGCTCGTGGAAGATTAACCCCGATGGCCCCATTCGCAGCGCCGATAATTTTCTTGGCGAAACACAGGACGCGAGAAAACAAATTCCCGGCTGGGGCAAATCCGGTTTTGATGCTTCGAAATGGCAGGCGGTTTCCGTAGGAGCACATGTTACGGGGAAATTGGTCGCTCAAATGAACGAGCCC
>JAACEJ010000086.1 GCA_011682565.1 Actinomycetota bacterium
AATGGATCGGCAGGTAGTATCGAAAACGTACATGGACTGATTCTGAGTCGAGACGGAAAAGAAGTCGCATTTGTGGAAGAAGTAAAGGTGGAAGGATTTGTCACTGTTCCAATGGGTCGGAATTCTGAAGTTTATGAAGTCGAATTCATGAATGAAAACGGGGAAATAATCAACGTCGACGAAAAGTATTACTCCCTGGCTTGGAAATACGAATTCTTGGGAGTTGCTACGTTTGAACAGCCTGTCGGTCTGAACGCATGGCAATTTTACATTCATGGCAAGAAACCCGGTTCTTCAGCTTTCCAGCTCCATTTGAAGAATAGCAAGGGTATTGAATATTCCAGCCTGCCAATACCGTTAGTGGTGAGATGAAAATGCGACATTTGACAGTCTACTTTGGTGCGTTTTTCTATGCATAACTTGTAACATTCATCTTGGAAAATTAGCGAACTTTTCAACGGAGGAACTCGATCTTGTGTTAGTATTGGATTTTAGTTCGAAACAAGGGAAGACTGGTGATTTGATAAAGATCACCAGTCCTTTTTTAAGCGGCTTTTTTAAGTTTTCTGAAAATCCACTACCGTACGATGTGATTTTCATATACCTGACAGTGGTGCATGATGCGCCAACAAAGTATCTCTATACCTTTTAATTAAATGATTACTCATTTAGCTCAGCAAAACAAAGCGCAAGTTATGATATAGTGAAACTTTAGAGCAACAGCCATTGTTTAAATGGTGTACATTAAAACAATGGGAGGTTAGCTATGTATTTAGATGTTGACTTTTTTCAATTTCAAAAGCGATTTTCAACCGAAAACCGTTGCATGGGCTATTTAATCAAAAAGAGATGGGCCGATGGTTTTGTTTGTCCAAAGTGTCAAAGCACCGAAGGATATTTTATTCCAAGTCGTTCTCTTTATCAATGTAAATCATGCAGACATCAGGTCTCGGTTACAGCAGGCACAATATTCCATAAAACAAGAACACCTTTGAGAAAATGGTTTTGGATGATTTTCTTTCTCACCCAAAGCAAGCACAGTTATTCAGTAGCTGGATTGCAACGTCTGCTAAAAATAAATTCATATAATGTAGCCTGGAGCATGGCTCATAAAATTCGCAAAGCAATGACAGATCGTGATGCACGGTATCGACTTGCCGGTATCGTCGAGATGGATGACAGCTACTTCGGCACCCATCGAGCAAAAGGTAAAAGAGGACGTGGCGCAGCTAAAAAATCAAAAGTAATTGTTTCTGTGCAAGTTAAGGATGGCGATAAGCCAATCTTTGCAAACATGAATGTCGTAAGCGCTGTAGATCATAAAAATATTAGTCAAACTGCAAACGACAATATAAAAAAAGGTTCAACTATAAAAAGCGATGGCTGGCCAGCTTATAACGCTCTCAAAGAACAAGGATATGAACACGAAAAAATTATCATCGGTGACCCGAAAAAGGCATCCGAATTATTACCTTGGGTTCATACATTGATTGCCAATTGCAAAGGTATTTTGAGAGGTGTCCATCATGGTGTCAGCGCAAAACATCTTCAGCTTTATTTGTCAGAATTCTGCTATCGGTTTAACAGGCGATTTAATCCGCTAACGTTATTTGATCGTGCAGTCACCGCATGCTTGGTTACCAATACGGTGACTTTTGCTGAGCTAACAAAGTAATCATATTAAAAAATATTTTGCGTCCATTGATCATGAAATCCTCAAGCAGCACATCCGTTGGCGTATTGCCGATGCGGATATGCTCTGGCTGGTCGATCTGATCATCGACAACAGCAACGAACAGGAATTTGTTTACGATCTTTTTCCCGGCGACGATCTGTTCACCCCGCTCGAACGCCGGAAAGGTTTGCCTCTCGGCAATCTCACCAGCCGGTTTTTCGCCAATTTGTATTTAAATCAATTTGATCATTTTATTAAGGAAAAATTGCCTGCAAAGTGTTATATTCGCTATGTGGATGATTTTCTCATCGCCTCGAACTCGAAGGATTTTCTCCACGACGCACTGCGCCAATGCGAACAGTATTTAGTCGGATTGCGTCTGAAACTGCATCCGAGGAAATGCCATATTTTACAAAGCGACCGCGGCGTTCCCTTTTTAGGCCAGGTCATTTACCCGGACTATCGCTTGCTAAAGAAGAACAATGTGCAACGATTTACAAAGCGGCTTAAGAAACGTTACACAAAACTTCAGGATGGACGCATTACCCGCAAAGAATTTGAAGCCGGCATTAACGGCTGGCGCGGCCATGCCATGCAGGCGGATACGTGGCGGCTGCGGAAGGAGTTGGAGAAAAAGTTTGCCTCATTCGAAATTCAATTGACCGAGGAGCCAGGACAAAATATTTAATAAATACGTGAAAATATGTTTTTCTATTGTATTTTTTTGGAGAAAATATGCCGTCAACTAAAAAAGAAACCCCGCATGTTTTCATCTCATCTACAGTTGAAGGTTTGGCCGAGTACCGCCAGGCCGCACGTGATGCTGCCCTGCGCGCCGTTTTTCAACCACGGATGATGGAGTATTGGGCAGCATCTGCCTCCAATCCACCATACCCTGAATGCATGGCCAAGGTTGATGAAACGGACCTTCTCGTGGTGATTGTCGCCCATCGTTATGGCTGGATTCCGCCGGACCAGCCTGAGGGCGGAAAGAAAAGTATAACATGGCTGGAATGCGAACGCGCAAAGGACAACGGCAAAGAGATTCTCGCATTTATCGTCGATCCGAAGGTCGATTGGCCGGAAAAGGATAAGGAAACTTTTCGCTTAACGAAGGCCATTAATGAGGGAAAAGGAAATATCCCCAAACTGGCAATAGATGTAAACGCTTCTGTGCAGCTGCTTGAGAAATTTAAGACCTGGATAAATAACCATGTCGGCATTCGCAAGACTTTTACAACCCCGGATAACCTGGAAAAAGAAATTATCCATGCTTTGTACGAGTGGCGCAAACGAAACGAAAAGATCGTCGCCATTGTCAAGCCCCGCGCCGCAAAAAAATACTATCTGCAATGGCTGAATGTTGAATGTTCAAAAATGGACATTCGCGGCCTGCAGACCGGCGATGAAGAAGCGAAAAGCTTCGGCATCGAAGAACTTTACGTTCCGCTGAAAACGCTGGAAAAGGGCGGTGAGGAACGGAATGCCGGGAAGCTGCGACCGGTGGCGCAAAAAGCCGTAGAAAACTGCACCATGTTCTTTATCATCCGCTCACCGTCATCATTGGTCAACCAGGGTCCGGGAAAACGACTTTCATTCGGCGCATCGCTTTTCTTTTATCGCAAACTTTGCTTGGCATTGACCCTGCTGCCGCCGAAGAGAAATTGCAACTAGGCGAAACACCTTTTCCTGTCTTTATCCGCTTGAGCGAACTAGCAGAGCATATTCTCCGGCAGGAAGTAGCCGGGAAAGTGCGCTGGGAAAAAGAATCGCCGCAATGGCTGGCGCATTATATGGCCGCCAAAAGCAAAAGCCTCAACTGGGGGCTGGAAGAATCTTTTTTTCAAGAACTTTTTGGACGGCACGATGGTAAGACGCTTTTTTTGTTGGATGGCCTTGATGAGGCGCCAAACCGTGAAACGCGCGTTTTCGTTAGTTCTTTGGTGACGAATGCTGTTCATGCTTTTGCAGGAAACTTGTTTGTCGTTACCAGCCGCCCGCAGGCTTATCGTGGCAAGGTTATGCTCGCGGATGCCGAGAGGTTTACAATATTGCCGCTGGAAGATGAGGGTATGAAATATTTTCTGAGCAAATGGTTGGAGGCCTTGCATTCGGGGAACAGCGAAGGAGCCCGTGCACACATGAAGGAACTTTTGGGTGATTTGCGCAGCCGTCCGGAAATTTACAACATGGTGCGCAACCCTGTGATGTTGACGGCTTTGGCTGTGGTGCACTGGAACGAAAAAAGATTGCCCGAGCAGCGGGCTGACCTTTACGAATCCATTATTACCTGGCTGCTGCGGGCGCGCGAAAAACGGCCGGACCGACTTCCTGCGGAAGAATGCGGTCGCAAAATGCAAAAGTTGGCTCTGGGGCTGCATCGACAAAAGGGTGGGCGCAGAGTTCAGTTCAGCCGCCGCCAGGGAGCGGAAATTCTAAAAGATGATTTTCCAGGTGAAACTGAAGAGCAAAGGATTTTCAGAGCGGAAAAGTTTTTGGAGGAAGAAGAAGTTGATAGTGGAATCGTTGTCTCTCGTGGCAGCCAACTTACTTTTTGGCATTTGACATTTCAGGAGTATTTGGCTGCTCGTGCTTTGGGGGGAAAGACTGATGACGAGCAACTGAAAATGTTGGTTCGCCCCGGGGTGCTGCACAACGCGGAATGGCGCGAAACCTTGTTGCTGTTCGGTGGTGTGTTGCACGCGCAGGGGCCAGAAAAGGTGGATAATTTTTTCAAAGCGATTTTAGATACAACGCCGGCAGACGCGCCGCTGGCCGAACAGGCGCGCTGTGTGGGCTTGATTGACGCCATGCTGCACGACCTGCAATCGCAAAAGTACGAGATAAAGTACCGGCGTTACCACGACATGTTGCATCGTGTGATGGCTATTTTTGACAAGAACAAAGCAAAAGAATTGACGCCGGAAGAGCGCAATGAAGCTGCTGAGGCCCTGGGCCGCGCTGGTGACCCGCGATTGGGTCTTGAAAAACCTGAACGTTGGGTGAGCATCGCCGAAGGTCGCTTTCTCATGGGCGCGCAAAAGAGCAATAAAGGCGGGCCGAATTATGATAGAGACGCACAGGATAGAGAAACACCGCACTGGGTTGAATTGTCTGCTTTTCAAATCAGCAAATACCCGGTAACTGTAATGGAGTTCCGGCAGTTTGTCGACGCCGAAGGTTATGCGCAGAAAAGATATTGGCGCGCCGGCGGATGGGGCCTGAAAAGCGAGCCGCAAGACTGGGCGGAACAGAAAGAACATCTAAATCGTCCGATTGTGTCCGTATGCTGGTACGAAGCCATGGCCTTTTGTGCCTGGTTGAGCGAACATCTTGGCCAAACGGTCACCTTGCCGACCGAGGCGCAATGGGAGCGTGCTGCGCGCGGCCCGGGAGACTATCGTATTTATCCCTGGGGAAATAAGCCGCCGGACGGCAGAAATTGTAATTCCTCGAAAAGCAAAATAGGCCACGCTTCGCCCGTTGGTTTGTTCCCGCAGGATACGACGGATGAAGGTGTTGTCGATATGGGCGGCAACGTGTATGAGTGGTGTCTGGATGCCTATAAAGAGGATTTTTACAAAATGGAGCAGGCGCAGGGTGTTGATCCCGCGTATCTGCCAGACAGGGCGGAAAACAGGGCCGACAATGTCAAGTCCGTCGTCCGCGGCGGCTCGTGGTTCGTTAATGATGGGGCGGGCTTTCGTTGCGCCGATCGCGACAGGGGCAATCCCGATTACTGGTTCTACGTTATCGGCTTCCGTGTTGCCCGTTCCGCGCAGTCTTAGGTTATCTGGTAATCTGGCCATCTGGTAATCTGGAAAACGCGGGAAAACGGAAAACGGAGACGGGAGAACGGAGAAAGGAAACCGAAAAACGGAAACCGAAGAACCGAAGGCAGTGTTGTAAGGTTGGTTGGGGTTGAATGGTTTGAAAGATGAAAAAATATTAGAGGAAAAAAATGCAAAAGATGGAGCAGTTGCATATTTACAAGCGATCGTATGATTTTACCAAATGGCTGCTGAATCATACCAACAAGTTTCCAAAGTCGCACCGGTTTTCCGTGGCCGTAAAAATGGAGAACCGGGCGCTGGAAATTTTAGAGTTGATCACTGTCGCCAACATGTCGCAGAACAAGATGAAATATTTGATTCCGGTTGATCAGAAGCTGTCCGGTTTGAAAATATTCATTCGTCTCAGCTACGAGATGAAGTTTCTCAACATCAAATCCTACGAGTACGCGGCGCGGGAACTGGTGGAAATCGGTCGTATGCTCGACGGCTGGATGAAGCAAAGTAAGACAAGATAGAGACCTCAAGGTCTTTAAGACCTTTGAGGTCTGCAAACAATAATTTCAATTGATGAGGCTTTCCATTTTGCATCGAAAAAAGAAATTCTATTCGACTTTTATCAAACCACCACTAGTCATTTTATTCCTCTGGATCATTTTCATAATAGTGTCTTGCAGCCGATCTAAAAATGTAAAAGAACCGGTCGATTACGTCAATCCCTTGATCGGCACAAAAGGCCCCGGCAACGCTCTTCCCGGACCGCTGCGACCGCACGGCATGGTCAAGCTGGGGCCGGACTGCGTCACCTCTCCCTTGTCCGGCTATGAGTATGACGATTCGACCATTGTCGGCTTTAGCCACACGCATCTGGAAGGAACCGGCGGCGGCGCTTACGGCAACATCCTGTTGTTGCCCATGGTTGGCGATCTTGACGCCATTCTGCGCGGTAAGGGCTTTTCAAAATTTCGTCATGCGACAGAGACGGCCTCTCCCGGATATTATGCCGTCACGCTGGATAATTACGGTGTCCGTGCCGAGTTGACCGCTACCGAGCACGCCGGATTTCATCGCTACACGTTTCCGGCAACAGACAGTAGCGCCATTCTCATCGACGTGAGCCACGCGCTGCATCGCCGCTGCCGGGACGGCTCGATTGAAATCGTCGGCGATAGTGTGGTACAGGGCTACGGCGACTATGGCTACCCGGTCTGGTTCTATGCGCAGTTCAGCCGTCCCTTCCGCTCATCCGGAACATGGTCTGGCTGCCAACCGGTTCAGCCATTTGTAACTATTCCCTCCGGTGCGCTGACTGTTACCGACGGCTCCGGTCGACATGGGCTTAAGGGAGAATATTTCAACAATAAAAATCTGTCAGGTCAGCCTGCGTTCACGCGCATCGATTCAATCATCAATTTTCGCTGGGGCATGAATCGTTGCGATGATCGATTGGGACTGGATGGCTTTTCCATTCGCTGGACCGGAGCTTTGACGCCACCAGTTTCCGGCATCTACCAGCTTCGTCTGGAGACGGACGACGGCGTCCGTTTCTACCTGGACGACAAGCTGTTGATCGATCAATGGGTTAACCGCGGCGAAACAGCGGATGTCGTCTCGGTTAAACTTGATGCCGGACGCGCCTACAATGTTCGCATCGAATATTTTGAGAACGTCGGCGTTTCATTGGCTCGATTTAAATGGGACCTTGTGCCGGAGACAGGTGAACTGCACTTTGGCGCCAAAAACGAAAGCGGCACAGCAATTGGCGCCTTTTTGAAATACAAGACGAAAAAGAACGATCCAATTCTGGTCAAAGTGGGTATCTCGCATATCAGTCTGGAGCAGGCCAGGAGGAATGTGGAACAGGAAATCCCGGCCTGGGATTTTGACGCTGTGCGCCAATCGACGCGACAGGTGTGGAATCGGGTGCTGTCGCGGATCAAGATCAGCGGCGGTGCAGAGAACGATCGCGTAAAATTTTATTCTGCCCTCTATCGCGCTCTGATGATGCCCACCGACTATACTGAAGATGACCGCTACTATTCCGCCGCTTCCGGAGAGGGTAGGGTTTACGCGGCCAATGGACGGCATTTCTACAGCGACGACTGGTGCACCTGGGATACATTCCGCACCACACATCCGCTGCAGACGATTGTTGAGCCGGAGCGCCAGGCTGATATGGCGCAGTCTTTTGTGAACATGTATGAAGAGAACGGCTGTCTGCCGAGTTGTCCCGGACTCGGTGCCGGGTGCGGCATGGGCATGATCGGCAACCATACAATTTCAGTGATTACCGATATTTTCAGAAAAGGCTTTACAAATTTCGACTATGAAGAAGCATACCAGGCCATGCGCGAGGATGCGTTGAACAATCCGGGAGGAAGCCCTGAACTGTCGAGAGATTACCTGAACCTTGGCTATGTTGCGTTTGATTATGACGGCGGTGTCCGCGAAAGAGCCTCGGCCTCCATCACCCTGGAACGCGCTTACGACGACTGGTGCCTGGCGCAAATGGCACAAGCGCTCGGCAAGGATGCAGACTATCTGCTTTTCATGCAGCGTTCGCAGAATTATCGGAATTTGTTCGATAGCTCCACAGGCTTTATTCGCCCCCGGTTTCGTGACGGCTCGTGGAAGACGCCGTTTGATCCCGGCGTCAAACATGGCAGAGGCAATGGCTTTACCGAGAGCAACGCCTGGCAAATGACCTTTTTCGTACCGCACGATATTCCCGGGCTGATCGAGCTTTTGGGAGGCAAGGAAAAGTTTGTACAAAAGCTGGACGAATATTTCAAAATCGGCCAGCACAACCAGGGCAACGAACCGGGATTTATCAATCCTTTTCTGTTCAATTATGCCGGCGCGCCGCAAAAGACGCAGGAAGTTGTTCACGATATTTTGCAGAACCACTATGGCAACGGAGTGGACGGCCTGGAGGGAAACGATGACTCCGGTGCGATGTCGGCGTGGTACGTGCTCGCGGCCATGGGTATTTATCCTGTGTGTCCCGGCGCTCCCGAATACACGCTGACCAGCCCGCTTTTTGAGCGCATTGAAATTCGGCCTTCCGATGACGCTGCGCCGTTCATTATCGAGGCGAGGAAAGCATCGAAAGAAAAAAAGTCCGTTCAATCAGCTTGTTTAAACGGAAAAAAATTAGACAAACCCCGGATTACTCATTCCGCTATTGTCCGTGGTGGAAAGCTGGTTTTTACTAGAGGGAAAAACCGAATAAATTAACTTTTATTTTTTTGGCATTTTCTTTATCATTGCAATGGGGCCGACGTAGAAAAGGGTGGTTTAACAGAGAAAGGAATGATCATGACACCGGATTTACCCTTAACGCGCGAACAGCACTCATGGCGTTGGCGTATCCTCATTGCGACGTACTTTGCTTATGCGGGTTATTACCTCACGCGAAAAGTTTTTACCATTGCAATGACTTCGATAAGCAGTGATTTTAACATCGGACTGGAAAAAGTAGCTCATATCTGGACGGCGTATCTTGTCGCTTATGCGATCGGTCAATTTGTCAACAGTTTTGTTGGCCGTAAATGGGGACCGCGTCTGCTCTTACTTGGCGGCCTGGGCATTTCAATTGCTATCAACATTATTTTCGGTTTTTCCAATTCCTATTCAACGTTTATGGTTTTTATGTTTTTCAATGGTCTTGTGCAGGCGAGCGGTTGGCCTGGCGTCGTTGGCGGCGTTGCCCAATGGCTGCGTAAAAAAGAACGCGGCAGCATTATGGGCATTTGGTCGACGAGCTATTTGATGGGCAATATTCTGGTCAAGATGTTGGGCGGCTATCTTTTGGGTGCTTTTGGCTGGCACCATGCCTTTTGGGGCTGTACCCTGATCGCCTTTGCAATATGGTGGATCATTTATTTCTGGCAGCGTACAAAGCCTGAAGATGTTGGCCTCGACCCCATTATTGAACACAAGCAAGATAAATTTTCAGAAGTGCAGGCGTCTCTCGAAGATCATATTAATTTCAGAGAGTATTTGAAATTACTGGCGAATCCTGTTGTCCCGCTGATGGGGATTTCCTATTTTTGTATTAAATTTTTACGC
>JAACEJ010000636.1 GCA_011682565.1 Actinomycetota bacterium
ATGATGCATGCTTTGGAAAACCTGCGCAGCACCCAGCCGTCCTGTAAACCATTTGTTAATCTGTGATTCAACTCCCATATAAAGTCCCGGCAGAGTAGTGAGTCGGTCTACGGTTTTATCTCCTTCTTTTTGGTTTCTGCTATTTTGAGAAATGCCAATTCCTTCGACAGCAAGAACAACCAGATTCTTTTCATTAAAATGGTAATTTAAACCCAGACCCAAACCAAGATTTAGCTGACTATAATTCACTTCGTCATTGGATGTGCCGGAAATGCCCGAGTCATATTTATAAGATGTCGGTTGAAGATAAAATGTCACCAAAGGAACGATTTGCAATTTTTCACTTTGGGAAATAAAATAGCGGGCATTGAAGCCGATGCCGACTCCTCCCCATTTTTCACTCTTTTTTTCTAATTCCCACTTTGCGGAAGGGATTTCGAACAGAAATCCCACATCCATTTTTTCGTTGGATACTCCACCGGAAAAAGCTAAATACATTGCAGATTCTTTGGTTTCTGCTGATCCTGTCTCTTCACTGTATTTGTCCATGCCGATGGACAGCCCCAATGCCATAGACATGCCTCCCAAAGCTTTTGTGCCAAAAATAATATTTGTAGTCCGATCTACTTTGGTATTATCAGTTGCCAGGCCCGGCATGTTAAGGGGCCGATTTAAGTAGATACCGAGGATTGTATTTTCATCGAGCGGCACGTGTGCACCTGCTGTATAACGAGAATCAATATTTTTGGCTCTTAGCTCTGTTACGACCTGGTTTGAATATCTAAAAATTGTGCCGGGGAAGTAAAAGACGTTCGAGTTGTCCCGCGCATAAAATCCAACACCTCCCATAGAGCCCATGCGGGTTTCAGTAGCAAGGCAGATAGAAGCCAATAAAAAGAAACATAATACAATGCATTGATAAGCAAGAGCGTGATTTTTTTCCATGATCATTCCTCCTTAAATTTTTGGTGTTTTGCCCCGAGGTCCTTCCTCAGGTCAAATTTGGCTATGAATTATAAATCGCTTTTTTAGTAAAACATTTTCTAATCAATCTTTTTTCTGTTCAATGGCACATTCCCCACCATTACTGACAGATCGACCAAAATCGCGGATTCTGATTGTAATCATATTCATTTTTTGCTTCATCCTCTATATGTTTTTAAGTGGGGAACAAATTCAGTTAAATTAATACAAGTGTAATGATTAAAATCTGCAGCACTCCCTAATCCATTTTTCAGAATAAGGGCAAAGTCCGCAAATAGCTTTTTCCCCACCGGCTGAGATAATGCTTCTTGCGCGTTTATCGACAAGTGTTATCAGGTTTATCAAGCTTTTTCTTTATTTTAGTAAAACCATTTTCTTTGTTTGTATGAACTCATCTGCTTCAATACGATAGTAATATAGACCACTTGCTAAAAAGCCGGCATCAAATTGAATTTTATAGCAGCCTGCAGGTTGCTTTTTATCTATCACCAATGCTACTTTTTGTCCAAGCATATTAAAGACCTCTATTTTAACATTACTGACTTTTGGCAAATCGTAAGCAATTGTTGTAATTGGGTTGAAAGGATTTGGGTAGTTATTTCCCAGAGCATATTGCTGCGGAATTTTCTTTTCTCTTTCAACTGATGTGAAACCATCCCAATCCCAGCCGGCAATTTTGGCGTAAATGTCCCAGCCTTTTAATCGACGATTGTCTTGCCATGTAAAAACGATTTGATTCGAGTTGGCAGCCACTGCCGGATATAACTGGGAATGCCATTGGCTGCCATCCACGATAATATAATTTGAACCCACTGGCTCTCCATTTGCACCATAGCGCTGCCCGATAATATAGGGTTGGTTAAATTCAAAACGATAATCTATCCATGAGATTACAAAGCTACCATTAGGTGCGACAGCTATGGATGGGGAGCTTTGTCCCGCAAAGCCATTATCATCATTAACTTTGAAATTACTGCCTATTGGATGGCCGTCCTTTGCGTATCTTTGTGCATAAATATCAAAACTGCCATTTCGATGATCATCCCAGGTGATGATTACATTCCCTTCTTCATCAATTCCTGTTCTGATAGATGGTGAATAAAGAGAACTTTCATTATCATCAACGATAAAGTTATTTCCGTCCGGTGTTCCATTATCTGAGAATCGTTGGCCTATTATATGGTATTTATTGTCGATGGAATTCAACCAAAATACGCAAAAGTTTCCATTTTTGCCTGTTTCAATTGCGATTTGAAAACGATATGAGTTGTAAGGAAGGGAATTTGATGTATCATTAACGACAAATTGATTGCCAATGGGCTGCCCATACTGATTATAACGTTGACCATAAATATCTGTTTCTTGTTCTGCTTCAAGTCTTTTTTTCCAGATAACGATAAAGTTGTTTTCATCATCTATCGCAGCCTGGGGATCGCTATTATAATATTCGCCTCTTTTATTAGCCGTAATTTGAAAGTTAGAGAAAAAACGCTGTCTGCTGGAGGTAAATCTTTGAGCTGTTATGCCGGAATAATCATCCCAAACAATAATACTTTCGCCCTGCGAATTCATGGAAATCGCCGGGTCATATCCTGTTTTCTCACTAATTTGAATATTTGTATCAGCCGGCTGCCCATTGCCGGTATAGAATTGGCCATAAATGTAATTGCTAAAGCCATTTCGTTCATCCTCCCACACGATCATCATATCCCCGTTTGCAGCAATATCCGGTTTGGGTTCCCTTTGAGAAGCGCTGCCTATATCATCATTTATTTTATAATTTTCACCGGACCTTACGCCCAATTCAGAAAACACTTGCCCATAAACATCGTCATTATTTTCTCGATTATCTATCCATACAGCAACAAGATTTTGTTTGTCATTCATGGAAGCCGCCGGATTATATTGATAACCATGCCCGTCACCAATTGAAAAATTGCCAAATATTGGCTGGCCGTCACTGGTAAAATACTGGCCAAAAATTTGTTGGGGGTAATTTTGATAACCCGGCCATAGAATAATAAAATTCCCTTTT
>JAACEJ010000637.1 GCA_011682565.1 Actinomycetota bacterium
CTCGAGTGAACGCCTGATTCGGCTTGTTCGACCAGGGCAATATAACGCATTCGGTCCAATTGAACGAGCAACTGTCCCTTTTTGACGTTATCGCCTTCTTTAACAAGAATCTTCGTGATCTCCGACGATATTCTGGCTGAAATCTGTACATCTAATTCAGGCTGAACATAACCGGAGCCTGAAACGGTTTTTATAATATCGCCTCGTGCAACTTTTACAGTGTTCACTTCAACGACGTTTCCGCGACTTTTTTTCAAATTAAGAAACACCATCACTGCAATAACAATGACGACGCCGATGAACAGAAACATCTTTGCTTTTTTAGACATTCACGTTCTCCATTTTTTTAAGCTGAATTCCTTGATCTTCGGTTTTCTCACAGGAAAAAAAAGCAACTGCCAACAGAGACAACAGAATCCCTGTTAAAGTGCCTTGAGATAATTTCATTTGATAATTCCCATTGCTGCTTCCAGCCGTGCTTTGGCTACTTTTGCATCGTGTTCTGCCTGGACATAGTCACTCTGCGCCCTTGTGAGCTGCACCTGGGCATCCGTAACGTCAAGTTCAGTACCGGAACCGACACGGCGTTTTTCCTGTTGTAACCGCAGGTTTTCCTTCGCAGCGTCGATGTTCTCTCTCTGGATATCCAGAATCTCTTTGAATGCTTCCAGTTCCAAAAAGTGCTGCTTAACTTGTGCAGCGATCTGACGCTTTTGCTCAGCCAAATTTTCCACAGCTATTTGGTAGTTTAGGGTTTCCCTCTGGATTTGTGCTTTATCCCTCATACCATTGAATAAATTCAAATCCACTTGTAAGCCAAGGCTTGCACTGTAATCTTCATTCAACTTGCCTGAATAAACCCGGCGCCACACATCGTTGCTTCTTGTGTAGGAAACACTTGCACCAAGGGAAGGATAATATTGAGCTTTTGCAGCACGTTCGGCGTACAAATAAGTTTTAACTGTCAGTTCCAATGATTTAATCTGCGGATTGTTTTCAATGGCAATCTTGACGGCATCATCAAACTTGTACTCAAAAAAAACAAGGGCGGAGGTTTCCTGAATAATTTCAACACTTGTGTTCGGATCCCATCCCAGGGCGTTATTAAGATTTGCTTTGGCGAATTCCACATTATTTTTTTGCGTAATATAATTCCTTTTATTCGATCCCCAGTTTACTTTGGCCTGAAAAACTTCGGCCTGTGAGGCAATGCCGATAGCCATCATTGTTTTTGAACGTTCGAGTTGTTCTTCGGCCAGCTTTACGGCGTCAATATAAACTTCTTCAAGTTTTTCGGCTTTCAGTAGCTCAAAATAAGCCACTTTAACATTTTGAACAACCGCTTGTCTTGTGCTCAGCATGTCCTGGCCGGAGGCATCTCTGCTTGCCTGGGCTTGTCTCAGGTCATTCATGCTTCTGCCAAAATCATAAATTTGTTGATTCAGACTGATTCGTGCCTGGTTAAAATCCCGATCGATTCTGTCCTGAAAAGTTTGTCTCTGTTCATAAATGTATTTTCCTGTCGCCGGGTTATAATCCACAGGGACATCCTGTTTAACCACTCGCGCTCCCTGAATGTACTTTCCCGAACTAAATGAAGCATTGACTGAGGGCAAAAAGTTTGAACGCGCCGTCATAACGTTAGCCCTGGCTATTAAATGTTGCCGCCCTGCATTGCGCAAAGACGAATTATTTTTTAATGCTATTTCAATACAATCATTTAAAGAAAGAACTTTTGTTTCCTGAGCTACCGCGGAATGCACGCCCATAAAAAGGAAAATCATCGAGAACAGTAGCTGCATTATTTTTGTCATTTCTGCATACTCCACTAATTTATTTACAAACTTGCAAAATTTTTTGTGTGTTTTCGGTTTGTGAAGAATTACCCTCCGAACATGCTCCCCAGAGCTGCCTGCGCCACATACCAGACAACATAAACCAAAACAACCCAGGGCCACACTCTTTTAGTATCAAGTTTGCTCACCACAGCAATACCGATGGACAGGACAACAATGGCCCAGATATTGAACAATTCTACCTGCATAAGTATCTTGTATAAAAATGTGGTTTTCTGGCCATCGGGAAGAAATGTAGCAAGGCTGAAATGAACATTCATGGTTTGCTTGGAAAGCATAATCGGTAGTTTGATCAAAAGGCCAATCGTTGTAATAAAATAGCGGTAGACATTGATCCCCAACATTTGCGCATAACTCGCCTGTGCACCAAGGACGATATTTGAGATAAACAGCCAGACCGCCGCCCAGATAAAAATTCCGAGCGCTGTCGTTACTGTTACCCCTGCAAACATCCTTATGCCCATACTTGTTTGGATACGGTTGAGCATAGTATCGATCTGATCCTGCGGTACTCCCTTGCTCTCCATCATTTGCTGCACGCGCGTCACAGTCTCCTGAATAATGACCGGTTTGGCCAGGTATGTAAAAAGGAGCATCAGGAGAATAATAATAATAGCAGGCACAAGCCAATTGGGTTTTGCGCCAATCGCCTCCGCCGTTCTCCCCGGGGATGTGAATATACCAATAATTCGGCTCAGCAACCCCATTTGCGGGGATTGCGCATTTTCAGTTAATTCTTGTTCATTCATTTAGGATTTCCTCCGCTAGAAACCATAACACAGCAATCTTGCTCCCGGCATTGATAGAATGCCAAAGCATTCCATGTATTTAAGGCCAATTCAAAGAGATGTCTGTCGAAATGAAATAATTGAAGTGATTGCCGTGTATAGACGTTATAATAATTACAAGCAAAGACGAATAATGAAGACAAAAGTTTCGCTAAACATTACATTATCAATTTAACCATTTCCGGAAGCTGCTTATTTCGATAATTTTGTATCGACAAACCGGCCCGGACATTAACAAAGAGCATTGCCAAGTATTAGAAAGGTACACATAGATGAGTAACTCGTAAAAAGTCCTAAAGTGTCATTGCGAGCGAAGCGAAGCAATCTGGATGTCGACTAACGTGCTGTTTTATAAAGATCGCTTCG
>JAACEJ010000087.1 GCA_011682565.1 Actinomycetota bacterium
TTTGCTTCCGGGGGAAAATATTTCTTTACATAAAGCTGACCAACTGCTTCACCAAGTGCCCCGTTTGTTGCACTCAGCACTCTTTTCCAGCGCGGCTTCATCACCTTTTGTCCTGAAAGAAAAGCACCATAAAATGCAAAATCTTCTTTGACAAAGTCTGTACTAAGGTAATTTGCGCTTCGATTAATCAAATTCCAACGCAAGTAGGTTTTCCAATCATCCACACCTACAGTCTTTATCATTTTGCTGATTTCTTTGAAAAAATGCGGCTGGCCAACATTTATGTCTCCCACGTTTTCCAGACCGATGTTTTTAAAATAATCCGCCCAGTCGATATTGTGGGATAATCGCTGCAAATTTTTTAAACTCATTTTGTTATAAGTTTTATGGGGATCGCGTCGTTCCAGCCTGGTCATCGAAGCCTTTGCCAGTTGAGTCTCAATGTTCATAACCGTTTTCGATTCAGCCCCGGCTTTGTCAGCATCATCGCCGAGCAGCCTGAACATTTTTGCGATATGTTTCACGTATTCTTTGCGAATCTCTTTGGAGCGGTTATCATCGCTGATGTAATAATCCCTGTCCGGCAAGCCAATCCCGCCCTGGTAGAGTTGTGCAATCACGGTTTCCGTGTTCTTTTCATCCTGGCCGGAACCCACGTCGAAAAGCGGGGATGGGCCCACAAGTTGCAAGTGCGCAATTTCATTTTGTATATTTTTTTTGCTTTTAATGGCGGTAATGCGCTGAAATTCGCTTTTAAGAGGAGAGACACCGTCCTTCTCAATCTTGGTCGTATCCATACCTGTGGCGTAGAAATCGCCGATTTTTTGTTCAATGCTGCCTTGTTGGGCTTTGTTTTTGGCTGCCTCCTTGAGTAAAGACTTGAGCTCTTTGTAGTTCTGTTCAATTAATTGTTCGAATGCACCATAGCGGCTGTACTCATCAGGGATCGGATGGCTTTTAATCCAATTGCCATTGGCGTACTGGTAGAAATCCGTTCCGGGACTCACGGTCAGGTCCATATTTTTAGGGTCGAGAGGAGGGACCGGCTGCGGCTTTTTTGAACATCCGGCAACCAGAAAGAAAAGAATAGCCAGACTGTTTACAACATTTAGAAACTTCATTTCAAATCTCCTTGCTGAGGTGTTCTATTCTAATTTCAGAGACTAAAAATATAAGAAATACACTTGCTATTTCAAAAGATTTATTTTATTTTTGCACTGTAAACAAATCATAATTTATGATAAAAGAGAGGTTGTGCATGATTACTATCAAGCCTTTTCGCGGCCTGAGGCCAAAAGAAGACCTGGCCGAAAAAGTTGCTTCCCCGCCGTACGATGTTCTTTCCTCCGATGAAGCCAGGGAAATGGCGCAAATAAACCCCATTTCATTTCTTCATGTAAATAAACCGGAAATTGACCTGCCGGAAGATACCGACTCTTATTCTGAAATCGTATACCAAAAAGGGCGGGAGAATCTTTATCGGTTTATCAATGAAGGTACCCTGGTGCAGGATGACAAGGATTCGCTCTATATTTATCGATTGACATGGAAAGGGCATGTGCAGACGGGATATTTTTGTCTCTCTGCTGTAGATGATTACGATGCCGGCCGGATCAAAAAGCATGAATTAACCCGTGCGGACAAGGAAGCGGACAGGACTAAACTCATTGATGTGATGAACGCACAAGTCGGACCGGTTTTTTTGCTTTATCAGGCCAACCGAGCCCTGGACAGTCATCTTGAAAAAGTTTCGGTCGAAAAACCCAACGTGGATTTTGTCGCGGAAGATGGTGTGCGCCATCAACTATGGGTGGTGCAGGATGAAAGTGAGATAAAGGAAATCGTCGAGGGATTCAAAGGCCTGGATGCAACTTTTATAGCCGATGGGCATCATCGTTCGGCCTCGGCCAGTAATGTTTGCAAACAGCGGCGACAAAAGCATCCCGATTATACGGGAGATGAATCATTCAATTACTTTTTGTCGGTTATTTTTCCGCACAACCAGCTCAAAATTCTACCCTATAATCGAGTAGTGACTGATCTCAACGGATTAAGTACGGAAGAATTCTTTGATAAAATTAAGAAAAAGTTTGATGTTCAATCTTTTGACGATTCTGTAGAGATTTTTGCTGAAAAGAATTTTGGAATGTTCATCGATGGGCACTGGTTCAAACTAACGGCAAAAGACGGAACTTTTAACCGCAATGACATTCTCGACAGTCTGGATGTGAATATCCTGATGAAGAACGTACTCGAACCCATTTTGGGTATTCACGATCCACGCACAGATAAACGTATGGATTTCATCGGCGGAATACGGGGAAATGAAGAGTTGGAACGGCTTGTCAATTCGGGGAAATTCAGAGTTGCTTTTTCTCTTTTTCCCACATCGGTACAGACGTTGATAAAAGTTGCCGATAAGAATCTCATTATGCCGCCAAAGTCAACGTGGTTTGAGCCCAAATTGCGCAGCGGCATGGTGAGTTATTTGTTGTAATTGGATATGAATAAAAAAACGAGGGACTAGTATGAAAATCCTAATTTCGGATGCTTTCGATCCATCACTGGTGGGTCGTTTGCAAAAGTATGGTGAAGTAACGGATGATAAATTCCAGGTGAGCACTGCCGATGTCGTGCTCATCCGCAGCAAAACCAAATGTACCAAAGAATATATTAATGCTGCGCCGAACCTGAAGCTGATCATCCGTGGTGGTGTCGGCCTGGATAATATTGATCTGGATTATGCGGCCTCGAAAAAGATTAAAGTCCATAATACACCGACTGCTTCCAGTGTCGCGGTGGCTGAATTGGCGTTCGCTCTCATGCTTGCTCTTCCAAACCATGTTGTCAAAGCCCATAATTCAATGGTGGAGGGGAAATGGCTAAAAAAGGAGCTTAAACGGACAGAACTTTGTCAAAAAACGCTCGGTATTGTTGGTTGCGGGCGCATTGGTACACTGGTGGCCAGACGCGCAAAAGTATTTGACATGACTGTTTACGGCTGTGACAAAGCCGAAATCCATTCTGAATACATCAGCGCTAAAATAGTAATCCAGGAACTTATTGGCGTATGCGATTATCTTTCACTGCACTTGCCATTGACAGAAGATACCGAAGGAATAATAAACAAAAATCTTATCGCTAAAATGAAAGACGGAATTTATATCGTCAATACCGGGAGAGGAAAAACTGTTGTTGAGGAAGATATTGTGGACGGATTGCAGTCAGGGAAAATTGCCGGGTACGCAACGGATGTTTACTATTCCGATCCGCCGGAAAATTCCCCGTTGCTCACTGCGCCCAATGTGTTGCTAACTCCGCACATTGGCGCTTCGACGAAAGAAAATCTTCTCCGCATCGGAGATATCATTGTGGAACTTTTAGATGATTTTGTGAACGGAAAATTATAAAAAAGGAGACAAAAAATGGCACGTATTTTTAACTTTAATGCCGGTCCCAGCACATTGCCGCTATCTGCATTAGAAAAATGTCAGGCGGAACTTTTGGACTATCAGGGGTGCGGCATGTCGGTTATGGAAATTTCGCACCGATCCAAAGAATATGACGGAATTCACGAGGGAACAAAGGCGCTTTTCCGCGAACTCTATGGCATTCCCGATAACTACAAAATTCTTTTTCTCGGCGGTGGCGCGAGCACGCAATTTGCTATGACGGCAATGAATTTCATCCCCAAAGGCGGTTCCGCGGATTATATCATTACCGGGGCATGGTCGAAAAAAGCTTTAAAGGAAGCGACAATTATTGCTGATGCCAAAGTGGCGGCTTCTTCCGAGGATAAAAAATTTTCCTACATCCCCGGCCGGGATGCGCTTCAGTTGGACCCGAATGCTGCTTTTGTTCATATAACAAGCAATAACACTATTTCCGGTACCCAATGGCAAAACTTCCCGGATGTAAACGGCAAGCCGCTTGTTGCCGACATGTCCTCGGACATCATGTCGAAAAAGGTTGATGTGTCTAAATTTGCATTGATTTATGCAGGGGCGCAAAAAAATCTGGGACCCGCAGGAGTGACGGTTGTCATTCTTCGTGATGATTTTGCCGCCACAGCCAATAAAGGACTGCCGACAATGTTGAGCTACGAAACGCACATCAGCAAAGATTCACTTTTTAATACGCCGCCGGTTTTTTCGATTTATATGATAAAACTCGTCCTCGAATGGGTTAAAGAACAAGGCGGAATGGAAGCGATTGAAGCAACCAACAAGCAAAAGGCCGATCTTTTGTACGGCACAATTGATGAAAGTGGTGGGTTTTATCGCGGTACCGTTGACAAAGATTCCCGTTCGTGGATGAATGCGACCTTGCGTTTGTCGAATGAAAACCTGGAAAAGGAATTCATCGAAAGCGCAAAAGCACAAGGGATGGGTGGCTTGAAGGGGCATCGTTCCGTAGGCGGCATTCGTGTCTCTATGTATAATGCCATGCCTTTGCAGGGAATTGAAAAGCTTGTGGATTTTATGAAATCGTTTAAAGCGGCGCACTGAGAAACAAATCGTGCCACGCGCGTTGATGCGTGGCACGGTTAATTTAATTTCTATACTCCCGCAGGTTGTGATAGAGAAATAAATTTGGCTTTATTTTTTATGAGTTTCTCGTAAAAAGTCTCAAAATGTCATTGCGAGCGAAGTGAAGCAATCTGGAAGTCGGCTAAGGTGCAGTTTTTTAAAGATCGCTTCCCCGATAATTCGGGGTAAACTCAGGCTCCGCTCCTCGCGATGACATGCTTTTCGACTTTTTACGAATTACTCATTTGTTTTATAGCCTAAAAAATGCTTGATTAGAAGCTGCTATTCTATTATCTTAAAATCATTTGCTTTTGTTTGCAAAATGATTAACATGTCCGTACTACTATTATAATCACACAATCATTTGATTTACCTTGAATTGTACTCATGGGCTCAGAAGCACATAAATCCATAAAAGTCAATCTCAACTTTGGGGAGTTGAAAGCCGAAGTCCCTGATTTGGCAAGCAAGACTGCACAGGAACAGCAGACTTTTTTAAAAAGTTATCTTGCCGAAAAATATCAGGGCAAGGGGGAAATGTTCGATGTCACGTTTAACGAAAACCACGTGCAGATCGTCTGGAGTACTCTTAAAAATTCCATAGAAGCGGATGAGTTGAACAAGGAAGCGCTAAGTTACGCGCGCAATAAAGACCTGGGGAAGGCCATAGAATTATGGCGCAGGGCCATCGATTTAAATCCAGTTGATCCTGATTATCATTATAATTTGGGACTGGCTTTGTTTGAGATCAAAGATTATAAAAACGGTCTGGATCGTTTTTTAGAAACCATACGGATTTGCCCACCGTATTATCGCGCCTATTTTGTCCTGGGAAGTATCTATTCAAAAATGCGCCAATTCGACGAGGCCGAGCTTTACTTAAAATTGGGACTTCAACTGCAAAGTAACAATGTTTCGGGATTGGTCAATCTCGGTGCTGTTTACACTATTGAAAAAAAGTTTGATGAAGCGATCCGGGCTTTTGAAAGCGCTATTTCCTTTTCACCCAAAGAGGCCAGGGCTTATCTTGGATTGGGAAAAATATACGTCGTCCAGGATGATTATGAAAATGCCAACAGATGTTTCAAGGCTGTGATTAAACTGGATCCGGATGGAAAACTGGGAAATATCGCAAAAAGATCGCTTAAAGCAGAAGTTTCAGATGATGCAGCGGAGGGAAGTGTGGAGAATGTTGATGAGCTGTACGCCGAAGGATATGAAGCCTACATCAAGGGAGATTTCGATACGGCTATAAAAAACTATAAAAAGTTTTTAAAGGTTCGTTCGCATGATGCAGATGTTTGGGCTTCACTTGCTTCATGTCAGTTGCGGGTGGGAAATTGCACTGGTGCAATTAATGCCATAGAGCAAGCCATTAGTCTCAATAGCTCAAAGGCTGCGTTCTATAAACAGGCAGCGCTTATTTATGATGCATGTGAAAAAGTTACCGAGTCCGGGAAAGCAGCGCAAAAGGCAATGGATTTGGGTAAAAATGACAGCATTACATTAACGCTTCTGGGAAAGAGTTTTGCGACACTGGGCAAAGCCCAGGAAAGCATACAATATCTCAGCGAGGCTGTCAAGCTGAATCCAAATAATATTAATGCACGGTTTCATCTTGCGCGTGTATTAAAATTGCTTGGCCAACGGGAAGCCGCCAAACAGCATTTTGAAGAAATTCTCTGGACAAAATTTCAGACGCCCCTCAAAGAAATGGCCAGGGATGAAATGCAAACCTTGATGTAAAAGTTCTACATAAACTCCCTAATTCAAAAACAGAAAAGACAAAATAAACGAAAAATTCTTTTCGTTTAATCCCCAAAAAAGTTGTTTCCAAATCATTTTAACGTATGTTGGCACTAAAATGTCTTGAAGTTGATAAATATTATTTCTATTTTTGACCAATAAAAAAATAACCTTCATTTTTCAGGTAATCTCTATTTAATGAATCTCGTTGATCAAGTTAAAAATGCAGGCGTGGTTGGAGCAGGGGGTGCCGGATTTCCAACGCATGTTAAGCTTCAGTCGCAGGTGGAGTATCTCCTTGTTAATGGTGCAGAATGCGAGCCGTTGATGCACAAAGACCGCGAGCTAATGAAAAACTTTGCCGTGGAAATTATAAAAGGTGTCGAGCTTGCTGCTGATGTGGTCGGGGCTTCTCAGGTTGTTATCGGAATAAAATCTAAGAACCGCAGTGCTATTGAATCTATACAGCAGCAGATAAAGGGGAAGAATATCCGCATCAAAGAATTCGGCGATTATTATCCCGCGGGTGATGAGTATGAGCTTGTCTATACGATAACAGGGCGGCTCATTCCTCCACAGGGACTGCCTCTGGATGTCGGCTGCGTTGTTAATAATGTTGAAACTTTTTATAATATTTATCGCGCCAGTGAAGGCATTGCGGTAACGGAAACATTTGTAACCATCACCGGTGCTGTCGAAACACCGCTTTCAACTCTTGTGCCAATTGGAATGTCTGTAAATGATGTGCTGCAATTAGCCGGAGGCGCGAATATTTCCGAGTTTGCCGTCATGGAGAGCGGACTTATGATGGGTAAACCGGTGAAAGATTTGCGTCAACCGGTTACAAAAACAACCGGCGGGCTCATTGTGTTGCCAAAGGAGCATAACCTTATTCAGCGTTACGAAAAGCCGCCGAAAATAATGGATCGCATCGGCCATTCCGCTTGCGATCAATGCAGCTATTGCACCGAGTTGTGTCCTCGATATCTTTTGGGATACGATGTGCAGCCCCACTTGGTGATGCGCAGTTTGGGCTTCTCTGCAACGGGAGCCGAGTTGTGGAATTCTTTTGCTCAGCTTTGTTGCCAATGCGGTATTTGCACGCTTTATTCCTGTCCCGAAAATCTGTATCCACGCGAAGCCTGCATACATAGCATCAAAGATCTAAAGGCTGCAGGAAAAGGCAAGTGGGAGGGGACCCCTGAAATTAAAGTTCATCCAATGAAAAATGATCGTCGGGTGCCGGTAAAGCGGCTCATGAATCGTTTGGGCATTACAAGATATGATGCGGAGGCGGAATATGTTGCGATGGATGTCGCTCCGGAGCAAGTACATATTTCATTAAAACAGCACGTCGGCGAGGCCGCGACTTCAATTGTTTCGATTGGTCAACTAGTGGAAAAAGCGCAGGAAATAGCCGTAATAAAAGAAGGCAAGCTGGGAGCGAATATCCATGCAAGTATTACCGGTCGAGTGCGCGAAATCGGTCAAAATATGATTATTATTGAAAGGGTGAACTAGATGGATTTCAGGGCAATCGGGCTGATTGAATTGAACAGCATTGCTGCCGGCTATGATGTTACGGACACGATGATTAAAACAGCCGATGTTGAACTTGTTTTGGCGCGCACCATTTGTTCCGGCAAATATATGATTATCGTCGGCGGCGATGTCGCTGCTGTTCGTTCCAGCGTTGAGGCCGGTCGGGAAAAGTGGGAGGGAGCAGTCATCGATTCGATTGTCATTCCCAATGTTCATCCGTCTGTTTTCCCTGCAATTTCCGGAGCGAATCTAATCAGAAAAAAAGGTTCTCTTGGAGTCATCGAGTCTTTTTCCGTTGCCTCTTTGCTTGAAGCTGCGGATGCGGCTGTAAAAACTGCTAATATCCAACTTGTGGAAATTCGGCTTGCCATGGCATTAGGCGGTAAAGCCTTTGTAAGCCTGACCGGCGATGTATCGGCTGTACGTGCTGCCGTAGAGGCCGGCGCTGCTGTGGTTTCGGAAAAAGGACTTTTAGTAAATAAAGTTGTTATTCCTGCACCAAGCGATCAGTTATATAGAGATTTTATTTGAACCATCAAGATGGAGCCGACATCCAGATTACTTTGCTTTGCTCACAATGACATTTTGGTATTTTTCACGAGCAACTCATGGATGCTTTTTGTCCCTGTTTTTGTAATTTTTGAATGGAGTTAAATGTAATGGCGGATATAAATCCCGAATTGGTCAATGAAATTGTTAAAAATGTGATGAGCGAACTGGAAAGCCGTGGCGTTGTTCAGAGACCAGCCATGAAAGCGACAAGCCAAACCGGCGTTTTTGATAATATCGATGATGCGATCGATGCGACGATTCCTGCACAAAAAATATGGGCACAGACATCCAGGGAAACAAAAGCAAAAGTGATTGCTGCGCTGCGAAAAGCGATGCACGAACATGCCGATGAATTTTCGCGAATGGCGCTCCGGGAAACCGGCATGGGACGATTTGAGGATAAAGTCGTCAAACATCATAATTCCGCCGATGCAACACCGGGGCTGGAAGATTTGGAGGTCAGTTCCTGGAGCGGTGATAAGGGCTTGGTTGTGGAAGAGTATGCGCCGTATGGCGTTATCGCCGCCATCACGCCGTCGACACATCCCATTCCGGTTCTGCTCAATAGCATTATCATCATGATTGCACCGGGAAATGGTGCTGTTTTCAATGTGCATCCCGCCGCGAAGAATGTTTCAGCTTATGCCATGAAAATATTTAATCAGGTGATTCAGGAAAACGGCGGTCCTGCAAATCTGGTTTCTATGGTACGAGAACCCACTATGGAAAGTGTTGATAAATTATTTCACCATCCCAAGCTGCCACTCATTGCGGCCACGGGCGGGCCCGGACTTGTGCAGGCGGCATTTGCAGCAGGGAAAAAAGTCATTGCGGCCGGTCCCGGTAATCCGCCGGTTCTCGTTGATGGTACGGCGTGTGTTAACATTGCTGCAAAGAATATCATCGAAAGTGCTTCATTTGATAATAATATTCTTTGCATTGCTGAAAAAGAAGTGTTTGTTGTTGAATCGATTTTTGATAAATTTATGCAAACGATGAAAAAGTATGGCGCTGTTTTATTGAATGCAAACCAGATTCAAAATCTTACAGCAAAAGTTTTTTCAAAAAACGATAAAGGCCGTATTATCACAAATCGCGATTTCATCGGCAAAAACGCCGATGTGCTTGGACGGGCA
>JAACEJ010000088.1 GCA_011682565.1 Actinomycetota bacterium
TTGTCGAATAAACCGCGCCGGACGGGTTGCTCGGGGAATTCAATATCAGTACTTTCGTCTTGTCTGTAATGGCGCGATCCAGTTGCTCCGCTGTAATTTTAAGTTCCGCTTTTTTCTCCGGCTGTAACGGTTTGAGTACCGCTCCGGCCAATTTTATCTGTTCGGGATAGCTGACCCAATAAGGCACCGGCAGCAACACTTCGTCGTCGGGATCGCAAACAGCGAGCAGCGCCTGAAAAACGGCATACTTTGCGCCCGGGGTTACAATAATTTCCGATGGTTTATAAACGGCGCCATAGTCATCCGCCAACCATTTTGAGATCGCTTCTTTTAAATCCATGATTCCATCAGCAGGTGTATATTTGGTCTTTCCCTGCCTGATTGCTGTAATGGCAGCGTCTTTTATATGCTGCGGTGTATCAAAATCCGGTTCGCCGGCGCCGAGAGCAACGACGTCGCGGCCTTCGCGTTTCATCCTGGCCATCAAGCTGTTTAAAGCGACTGTTTGCGATTCGCTGATTTGCGAAAATTTCTGTGATAATCCTGGCATACATTAACTCCGATTTCTATCTGGCTTTGAGACTGCATATACATGCAACATTGACAATATCTTCTGCTTTACATCCGCGGGAAAGATCATTCGCCGGTTTGGCAAGTCCCTGAATAAGAGGACCAATAGCTTCCGCGCCCGCAAGTCGTTCCACAAGTTTATAAGCAATATTTCCCGCCTGCAAATCCGGGAAAATTAAAACATTTGCTTTACCGGCAACCCGGCTGCCGGGCGCCTTGCGCAGGCCAATGGATTCAACTAATGCGGCATCCGCCTGCAATTCGCCGTCCAGGGGCAAATCCGCTCGTTTTTGCTGCGCAATTTCGACGGCTTTTTGTACTTTGTCCACCAGCGGGTGTTTGGCGCTTCCTTTTGTTGAAAAAGAAAGAAGCGCGACAAGCGGGTCTTGGCCGGTCAGGCTTTTATGGGTTTCAGCCGACGCAATGGCAATGTCCGCCAACTGCTCCGCCGTCGGATCAGGGACAACACCGCAATCGGCAAAAGTAAGGGGGCGGCCGTCTTGCAAAACCATTAAAAATGTGCTCGAAACGATGGAAAACCCTTCCGCAAGACCAATGATCTGAATCGCGGCGCGCAACACATCGCCGGTGGAATGTGCAGCACCGGCGACACTTGCATCGACCCGCCCTTTTCTGACCATCATAGCGCCAAAAGGGAGAGGTTGTTTCATTGTCTGAACAGCCGTCGGCAAATCCATTCCCTTGTGCTTTCGCAGTTCATGGAATGTCGCGGCATAATCCTCTTTTTCACTGTCTGCTTCCGGATCGATAATTTCGATATTTGCAAGATCGACATTTGCTCTGGCAGCAAGTTCAAGAATATTTTCCGGGTTGCCCAACAGAAAAGGGATGACCAAGTTCTCTTTTTGGCAAATTTCAGCCGCCTTTAAAACCCGTTCGTCCTCTCCTTCGGGAAAAACAATTTTTTTTAAATCACTTTTTGCTTTTTCCTGAATTTCCTCAAGAATACTCATGACTTCCTCAACTTGATGAGCAATTTTTCCTGTACAAAAGGTGGAACAAAAGAATCGACATTGCCGCCGAATCGCGCCACTTCTTTAACAATGCTGGAATTAAGATATGAATATTTTTCATGCGGCATTAAAAACACTGTAATGACCGATTCATTTAACTTTCGATTCATGAGGGCCATTTGCAGTTCATATTCAAAATCAGAGACTGCACGCAAACCACGAATGACAGCGTTTGCCTGTTTCCTGGACGCGTAATCAACGAGCAGCCCGTCAAAACTTTCCACATTTATATGAGGTATTTCCCTGATAGAATGTTCAATCAAGACCATTCTTTCTTCGACGGAAAACAACGGTTCCTTGAGAATATTTTTGGCGACAGCAACAATAACCTTGTCAAATATGATACTGGCGCGTTTGATAATATCAATGTGGCCGTAGGTTATGGGATCAAAAGATCCCGGATAAACAGCTATTTTACAATTATCACTCATTGGCAAGGAAAAAAGTAACCTTTGTATCTCCTAAAATTTTTTCTTTCTCGACAGTAAAGCCGGGGGCATCAGGCGTTTGCCGGCGGGAACTGGATTCATAAATCAACATGCCGCCCGGAGAAATAATTTTACTATCAAAGACAAGGGTCGCTACATTGCCAAAATCGTTGTAATGATATGGCGGGTCACAAAAAATCAAATCAAAAGATAACCGCTCATTAGCTGCATTTTTTAAAAATAAAGTTTCATGCATCCGATAGACATCTGCCGACACCTTGATTTTGTTGATATTTTTTTGCAGCACTTGAATGGCCCTGGATGACCTGTCAACAAAAGAAACTTTGTCGGCGCCACGGCTCAATGCTTCAAGACCAAAACTGCCGGTTCCGGCAAAAAGATCAAGAACTCGGGCAGAAACCACTGAATCGGCAAGGCGGGAAAAGATAAATTCTCTCACTCTGTCCGAAGTGGGCCGCATCCAATTTCCGTGCGGTGTAAAAAGTCGTGTTCCTTTATAACGCCCTGCGATAATACGCATTTATTTTTATTTCATCTGAACATATTAAAGCCCCTCGACATGCTGATTAAAATTGATGACTGAGGGGCAAAATCAATAGTATAATTATTTCATTTTTTAAAAATTTTGTTGGACATGCAACGAGTTTAAAAAAACGCTTTTTATACAAGTTGGCCTGTCGCGATAATACCTATACTCAATTGATCAAAAAGAATCGGAGAACAAGATTTGCCCGTCCACCAGCCGCCGGCATGATTATCATTTTAGAAACTTGCATGTTCCAGTCTTTTTGAATCAGATTATTATAAAAATTTTGAAATTGCAAAAAGTTTCCGGACAGTTTGATATAAACCGGCATTTTTTTTGTTTCGCGCAAAACAAGACTGCGGCCGATCGATAAATCCAGAACTTTGACACCTGCCTTACTTGCCATTTCCCGCAAAGCCTTCTGAATTGCCGGTCTGCCCGAAGCTGCGGTCGAACCTTTTGCTCCCACAACAGGAAAGGTGCCGGAAATCAGAGCTTTTCCCGCTGAAATGGCTCTGCTTGAATTGAGCGAGACCGAAGCGGGGAGTTGTGCTTTCAAATCCGTCTGGTATTTCTCCAGCTTTTGCTTTGAACCCTCGATCTCTACTGAAAAAACACCGTCGTCAAGAAACATGCTGTTTAGTCGAGTACCCGGCGGCATGGCGTGTGTTATATCATACATGATATCACCGAGCCCGGTAAGTGGATTTTCCGTTGCCGTACTTGTGGAAACAGGCCGTTCCTGCTTTTCCCCGCCATGCTTTGTGGATGGCAAATCAACTTTATGGGTAACGGCAGAACTGTCAGTTACAACATTTTTAGCAATCGATCCGGTAGCAGGAGTTTCCTTGCCTTTACGAAAAAAACCAAAATATACGATGACTATTGCCGCAAGAAAAACAATGCCGATAATAGCTGCAGGCAGGCCGGAACGTTTTTTTCTCCTCTCATAGGATGGAATTTCATCATCCGCAGCAGGAGATGTTAACGGAGCATTAGATCGAGTATCTGCAAGATTCTCTTCTTTGCCCGGCATGGCAGGAAAAGGTTCTTCGTGAAACTCCTTTTCAGGAGTATTTTTATCCTCTTCCCGTAAATCTTTTAACAAGTTCATAAAATCCCCGCTCACCTCATGATAATGAACAGTTTATTAAAACTCACCTTAAATGAGTGTCATCCCAACTGCAGCTAAAAACTTTTCCGCACTCTCTTTTATCAATATAGGAGGATCTTCCAGCGGATTCCAGCCGACATTTTTAAATGGATCAGCAAATTGAATTTCAGTATTCTGTTGCAACGCCTGTAGATGGGGAATAAGAGCTGAATCAGCTTTGTCGCCTGCGAGATATATCTTTTCCAGGTTGCTGAACAAACTTGAATCCTGAACAGTATTAAGCAACCTTGTTATTTCCTCATTCACAAGGTCGGCAACATCTTCTCCCGGGGCTTCAAACAAATTACTTCCACTGCTTTCCGCCCGAAAAGCCGGAATTTCCCCGGATGTGATGTATTCGCCATTGTTAATTATGGTAAAATCGAGCCCTCTTTCGTTAAAATCTACAAGGGCGCATAAGCCACAATGGCTGTCCAGAGAACTTCCGCATAAGCCACGAATCGCAGAAAAAAGATCAACATCAACGGAAGATAAATCGACAAAAGTTTTTGCAAAGACATCTTGCAAATAAGTGATAATTGCTTTTCTCACTGCGACGACAACAATGTTCTTGTAGCCAGACTTGGTCATGGCGGCGGTCTCAAACCCAACATTGTACTCACCTCGTGCAGCAACCAGCAATTGCTCCAATTCCCACTCTACATGTTGCTGCAATTCTGCTTCGCTCAAACTACTGTCAACTGTCAATCTTTTAATGAGAACCATTCTCCGCTCTATTGCAAAGTTTACCGCCTTTGCATGCAGGCCGGATTCTTGAATGAGAATATTAATCTCATCGGCAAACTTTGGAATAAGGTCTCGGTTACCGACAGCATAAAAATCAAATGGTGCCTCCAAATCAGCTTCAACTACGTTTTGCAACTGAGTTTGCCCATCCCGTTTTTTTGCCTCGACCATTCGAAGTTTTTTACCAAAAATATTTAGGCCTAGCAGGATATCATTATTATCCATAGCCATATAACCTTCCCCGTTTAAACTGGAAACCGATTAGTAATTTTATTATTATCTCGTCCAGGATTTCTCACCATTCTCGATGGCGCCGTGATTGGAAATCCTTAGTCCACCGATCTTGCCTAACTTAAAATCTTTGGTCACAGCCAAACTGTCCAGCGAATCAAGCGGACATTTAATATTAACAATCTTGATAGCAGATGTGTCGACAACCTGAATAAAATAAGGTCTATGAACTGTAGGACTAGTACTCATATTGTCGAGAGTAGCCAGTGCAATGGAATCAATCTTTTCGCTAAACTCCGGAAAAGTGCGCAAAGAGTCCAGAATTAATGCCGCGGTGGTATCTATGCCATTAAGCCGTCCGTATTCCTTTAATGTATCGATAATGGCAGCAGCAGTCGTATCCTTCTTTTTCATAAAACTCATAATTCTGTAAGACAAGAGAGAATCTGTATTTTCAAAATTTCGCAGCATTCCTCCGGTCGTATCATTCTTGATTAAATCAACAACCTTGCTGAGCGTGTCGGTAAAAGTATTTTTTTCGGAGAGGTATACATATTCCGTATAGAGAATATGTTCCATATTTTCACGACACAACTGCGTGTTTCGCGCTTCCTTATTCCAAAGAGATTTTGGAAAAAGGATTGTCGCTACCAATGCAATCGCCAAAATGACAATGAGAAGTTTATAAATGATTGAACCTCGGGACCTAGCTTCCTTAGCCATTTCTCCTCCTAATTCTTCGAATGTAAATTTTCGCTGTCACCCTTTGAGTTGACTGTGACAGCCTTTTTTAATTTATCAAATGTCTTGGGGCCAATGCCCTTAATATTAATTAAATCTCCTGTTGATTGGAATGGTCCGAAGGATCTACGATAGTCAATTATTCTCTGTGCCATCGAAGGACCGATTCCCGGTAACGATTGAAGCATTTCAATATCTGCTGTATTTATGTTTACTTTACCAACGATGCTCTTTTTATCAGGTTGAAAATTGGGCTGTTTTATCTTGTGGACCTTTGGATAATTTGAATAGCTATTTTCATTTCCGGAAGCCCCGGAAATGCGTTCAAACCGGGTAAATATACTATCATGCTCAGCAGACCAATTTTCTTCTCCTTTTTGATAGCCGCTCTTTTTGAAAAGATTAATGCCTAGACCGACAATAAACGAGGCCAACAAAAACAAGATAAACTTTTGTTCCTGTCGAGTAAAACCAAGCATATTCAGAGAATGGCTTCTTTCATTCGTTCAAAAAAACTTTTATCATCTTTTTTAGGATACATGTTGCTCTGCTTTGCCAATTGTTTTAGCAATTCTTTTTCACCGGTACTCAGCTTAGTCGGCGTCCAAACGAGAACGCGAATGAGTTGATCGCCGCTACCATGCGTGTTTAAATGGGGAATGCCTTTTCCGCGCATTCTCAGGATCTTTCCGCTTTGCGTTCCGGGAGCAATATGTATCGTCGCCTTGCCGGTCAATGTCGGTACTTCGACTTCGTCGCCCAAAGCGAGTTGTGGAAAGCCAATATTCAAATTATATATAATATCATCGCCGTGGCGCTCAAAATATTCGTGCTGCTTTTCTTCTATAAGAACAATGACATCACCTGCGGGGCCACCACGCGGCCCAACATTTCCGGCGTGCCGTATTGTTAAATATTGTCCTTCGGCAACGCCCGCCGGAATTTCAACAGGAATTGTCGATTCGCCATGACCCCGTCCGCTGCCATTGCAAGTGGTGCAGGGACGATCAATTATTTTGCCTTCACCGCCACAACGCTGACACGTTTGACTGACCGTAAAAAAGCCCTGGCGATAGGCCACTTCGCCGCTGCCGTGACACATGGGGCAGGTCGTCGTGGAAGTTCCGGGATTTGCCCCACTCCCCTTGCAAGAGTTACATTTTACATACTTTTTAATTTTTATCTTTTTAGTGACACCCTGGGCAATTTCTTCCAGAGTTAATTTCAACCTGATTTGTAAATCGGAACCGCGACGAACAGTCGACCGCGAACGATGGCCTCCCCCCATTCCAAAAATATCACCAAAGCCGCCGCCAAAAACATCACGGAATATATCAAAAGGATCAGAGTATCCACTACCGCCGGACCCACTAAAACCGCCGCCTCCGCGCATTCCGGCGCGGCCAAACTGGTCGTATTGGCGACGTTTTTGCGGGTTTGAAAGAATAGCATACGCTTCGCCGATTTCCTTAAACTTTTCTTCAGCTACCTTATCGTTCGGGTTCTTATCGGGATGGTATTGCATTGCCAGCTTTCGATACGATTTTTTAATCGTATGGGTATCCGCATCCCGGCTTACACCTAATATTTCGTAATAATCTTTATCTAACATTTATATTTAAAGGGCACGACACGACCGCCCAAACCCTTCCTTTATTTACTCACAATAACCTTTGCGTGTCGAATCACGCGGTCTTTAAATTCATACCCTTTTAAATGCTCTTCAACAACAATTTCAGGGTCTTTATCTTTGGCTTCAATTTGCAACAGCGCTTCGTGCTTTTCCGGATCAAAAGGCTCTCCCACAGAATTCATGGGCCTTAACCCCTCATCCTGAAGAATGCGCAGAAAACTTTTCTGCACGAGCTTGATGCCTTCGAGCAGAGAATTTGCATCATGCTTTTTGCTGCCCGCATCGATTGAGCGTTCAAGATCGTCTAACACGGAAAGCAGTTGCGACACCAAATCGGCTTTGGCACTCTCACGCAAAACAATCATTTCTCGATCGATGCGTTTCCGATAATTATCAAACTCTGCCGCAATACGTAAAAACTTTTCTTTTAAATCTTTATTTTCTGCTGTTGCCTGTTCTAACTCTTTTTTATAATTTCTTCGCTTTTTAGGTTTTTTATCGAGTACCTTTTCTCTTTCTTGCTTTTCCTGCAAATTGTTCACCATTTTTTAAGAACAAAACAATCTTTTTTACTAACGATCAGATGAAACTTTACCCGTTGTCAGATAGGTCAATGTTTCGGCCATAAAATCGACAAGCGCAATGACTTTGGAGTATTGCATTCTCGTCGGACCAATGACACCCAAAGTTCCAAAAGCATCTTTATATTGATATGTCGTAGTTATGAGGCTGCAATTTTGCATTAATGCTTCTTTGTTTTCATCTCCAATGACAATGGAGACGCCTTCTTCATCCTGCTCGCTCATAATTTTGACAAGCACGTCCTTGCGATCCAAAAGTTCAAGTATTTTGCCGATCTTTTCTTTGGATTCGAAATCGGGCTGGGAAATAACTTTTTTTACACCCGAAAAATGAAAATCACCTTCGGGATCAACATTAACCAGCTTGTTCGCATTTCTTTCAATTGCACCCAACAATTTTTTGCTTTCCCCGTCAACATCCCGAAACCGTTCGTTCAATGACTTTTGCAATTCACCAACAGAAAGACCATGCAGGCGTTCATTCAAAAGTTGTGTTGTTGTTTCCAGCAAACTTTGCGGAACTTTGGAGTCAATCTCGACAATTATGGTTTTTACCAAACCTGACTTGATATCCAAAATGACCAACAACTTGTCATCAGAAATTGAAACTAAATTAATTTTGTTCAATTTTCCACGGTTGAATCGTGGAGATAAAATGACGCCTAGTTGATTTGAAATTTCACTGAGCACCGTTGTGGACTTTTCCACGATCTGATCAATGTCTTTGGAGAACTCGGTGAGTTTGTGAACGATAACCCGCTTTTCTCTGCCGGACAGCTTGGCACTTTTCATGATGCTGTTTACATATTGGCGGTATCCCATATTTGTCGGAACACGACCGGCAGAAGTATGCGGCTGGGCAAGCAAGCCTTTATCTTCCAGATCCATCATCACGTTGCGCACTGTGGCCGGGCTGATATTCAGACTATAATGATTTGTCAAATATCGGGAACCAACCGGTTCAGCAGTTTGCACAAAACTGTGCACAATGGATATGAAAACGGTTTTCTCTCGTTCTGTTAGTTCCTGAAAACTCATCACTTTTACAAAATTAATAGTATGTTGCGGTCAAAAAATTGATATCTAAAATAATGATTTTTATCAGAGTTGTCAAGTGAAATTTCCTTGTGCGTTTATGTCTGCTGATAGGCTAACTTTTACAAATATCGTTTGATGGCAATCATACTTCCTGTTAATCCCAGAACAAATCCGGCGCCGATAATGAAAAAATAATAATAATCCGGTACGTAAAGGATACCAGGCCAATGACTCATCACAAGTTTCGAACTGATAACGATAAATAAAAAAGCTATTGCTCCGCCGGTTGTTCCCTGAAAAATCCCTTCCAACAAAAAGGGGCTTCGAATAAACCCCCGGGTTGCCCCAACCAGCTTCATGGTTTCGATGATATTTTTTCGTGCTAAAATGATGAGTCGAATTGTATTTGAGACAATAAAAAGCGAACCGAGAATGACAAACGACAGCAGCAGAATATTTATATTAGATGCAATGTTTGAAAATTTGTTTAATAAATTCAATGCTTCACCATGATAGTTAACCTCATCAATTCCCGGCTCTCGCCCGATTTTCGATGCAATCTTTTTTACATCGGCAATGGTCTGATTTTCTTTGTTTAAAGTAACCAGAAACGAAGAAGGCAAAGGATTTTCTTCGAGCACATCAAAAACATCTTGTCCGAATTCTTTTTGAAATTCTTTGGCAGCAGCTTCTTTGGAAATAAACTGGACGTTTGCGACGCCATCAATATTTACCAGCCTGGCCCCCAGGTTGTCGATTTCGCTATCATTTAAGGTTCCCG